>CAZSRJ010000048.1:0-6262 GCA_964609235.1 uncultured Rhodoluna sp. | reverse complement strand
TTCTGACGTTTCGCTTTTCAAGTATCAGCCGGTTGTGGTTCACGCTTCTCTCGCGGTTGACACCGTTCTCGAAAGGGGTGGCGAGGTGAGCGGTATTCTCGACTGGCGAAAAGTTCAGCTCGGCGACCCGGCCCTAGATTTCGGCTGGCTGGCCAACGAGTCACCTGAATTGCTCGAGTCGATTCTGCTGAACTACCAGTTGAGCCGCACAGCCGCCGATGGCAACATCGCCAAGCGCGCTGCACTCTATGCAGAACTCGAATGGGTCAGATGGCTAGTGCACGGATACGCCGTGAAAGACACCACGATTGTCAACGAAGCGATTACTGGTCTGCAGGAGCTCGCCGGTTTGGCCTCGGAGGGTCAATTGCCACCGCTAACCGCTTCGGCCGTTGCCGCTGCAGCAACCGTCGGTTTTGTCGAGACCATCAGCTTTATCGAGCAAGAGCCTTTCGAGCCTGTGGCATCGGAGCCCGAGTTTGAGGCGGATGCCTACCCCGCCACCAAGCCAATCGACCTTGTCGAGCTTGAGGAATCTGAAGACAAAGACCTTTTCTAGTCTTCAACCAGCTGCAGCAAAACCCTGTTCCACTCGGCAAGAATCTCGTCGCGACCAAGAATTGACTCTGGTGTGAGTTCGACGCCTTCGCCAACAAAGAAGAAGCTGGCCTGAACTTTTTCAATCGGTAGGCCGCTGAACTCGGAGTATGCGAGTCGATAGAGCGCTAACTGAAGCGACCGGCGGTAGAGATCGTCTTTGTCTGTAGGTGGCTTGTTGGTTTTCCAGTCGACGATTTGCACCCCATCTTCGGTTGCATAGATGGCATCCATCTTGCAGATGAAAGTGTTCTGACCGATTGTTAACTGAATCTCTTGCTCGACAGACTGCGGCACTAGTGCAGCAAATCGCGAGGCTTCAAAATTTGCCTGGAGCTCTTCGATTGAGAAGAAGTCTTCTTCGTCTTCGAGTGCGAAACCTTCTTCTTCGATTAGTGCACCGCTAGGTGCAAACTTCTTTTCAACCCAGGCGTGAAAGAGGTTTCCGCGCCGCGACTGTGCGAATGGCTGAGTCGGCAGCGGTCGCAGCATGCTTTCTGCAACCGAGGAAAGATCTTCGAGAAACTCTTTGAACCTTGAGGCCGGAATTCGCACTGGAAAATCAATCAGATGAGTTTGTGATTTTTGTAATTCGCGCTCTTGCAGCAAACGAGTTATTAGCTCATCTGTCTCAGAGTTGCTGTGAGTTGCAGCGACAACCTTGCCAGTGGCAGCCAAGACAGCCTCTGCCGCAACCGCAACCTTCTGGGCCGTTTTCTTGCCGAAGACCGGTCTTGGCCAGATTTCAATTTCGTCTGCTTTTTGTAATTCGGGCACTTTCGAGGCCTGTTCTGGAAGCGCATAATCTTCGTCAACAGGCGAATCTGGGCAGGCCAGAACCTCAAGCAAATAGTCAGACGGCTTAGATGCGCGCGGAGCCTTGGTTGCCGCGGTTGGCTTCCAGTAGCTGCCCGAGAGCAAGAGTGCGTGGCGTGGTCGGGTGATGCCCACATACATGACACGGCGATCTTCGGCGGCCTCGTGCTCTTTCACGCCTTCTTTATAGGCATCAACAATGTCGGTGACCTCTGCGGCAGACCTAGCACTGAGCAGGTCGGCAGAAGGCAGGGTGCGGCGGTCTCCCCTGAGCGCGTAAGGCAGTTTGCCGGTGGCAAGCCACCCGTAGTAGCCGATGCCCGGTGGTGGGCCGGTTGGAAGCTCGCCGTTGTTCATTCTTGGAATGGCAACGTAATCCCACTCGAGACCCTTCGAGCCGTGAATGGTTAGCACCTGAATCACCTTGTTCTGAGGCTTTGCTCTCGGTGCTTCGAGCTTCTCTCGCTCTGCTGCATACTTCAGGTATTCGAGAAGGTTTGAGACCGAAGCCGAGTTGTTCGAAGCCGCAAAGTTTGCAACCACCGAAACAAACTCGTTCACGTGAATTAGCGGGTGTCTTCTCGAAGGGTTCGCCATGAGCTCGATGTCGAGCCATAGTTCTGAAACGATTGCGCGAACGAGTTCGGGCAAGGGCAAACCGATGCGCGCACGCATGGCCGCAAAGAGTTTTGCCGCCTCCTTCATGCGTGCGAGACCCTCTTCGCTTATGCCGTGACTCACAAGTTCTTTGTCTTCTGTAAGCCGGTCGAGCGCATCGACAATCGAGATGGCTTCTTCTTCGGCGCCAGCCAAAAGTTTTTGATTGCTCTCGCGAATGCGTCGAGTTAGGCGCTTCGCCATTTTGTAGAGCTCGTTGATGTCTCGAGCACCGATGCGCCAACGTGCACCGGTTAGCAAACGAATCAGTTCGGTTCCTGAATCAGGATTCACCAAGACCGATAGCGCTGATCGAATGTCTGCAATCTCTGGCATCTCTAGCAAGCCGCCGATTCCAACAACTTCAACCTCGAGACCTGCCTCTTGCAGACCGCGAACAAACTTCTGCATGTGAGCGCGTTTGCTCAGCAGCAGAGCAGCGGTCTGACCGCCGCTCGCGTTTCGCGATGGCTCGGCGAAGCGATCGTTGAACCACTTGGCCACTTGAGCGACTTCTTGGTTGATGTTCTGCTCGAAGCAGATTTCTACCTGGCCCTTGCCAGCTGTTGGCGCGGGCTGAAGGGTTACCACCTCGAGCCTTGAAACGATTTCTTTAGCCTCTTCGTCGAGGTAGGCAGGTGGTTTGGCCAGTGGTGCAGCGAGGTGGTTAGCCAGATTCAGCACCCCGGATGGGTTGCGCCAGCTGGTGCTCAGCTTGAATTGCTCGATCGGGCTCGAACTAAAGTCGGTCTCGAATTCGCTCAGGTTTGATGCGCTGGCACCGCGCCAGCCGTAGATGCTCTGATTAGGGTCGCCAACGGCAAAGACCGGGTGGTCTTTGAAGAGCCCGGCAAGCAGGCGCGTTTGCAGGTATGAGGTGTCTTGGTATTCGTCTAGCAATACCTGCTTGAAACTCGCCTTTTCGCGCTTTGAAACTTCTGGCAATTCGCGAACCGCGCGTTCTGCCAAACCAACCTGATCTGAATAATCGATTTTGCCTTCGCGAAGTTTGTAGTGCAAAAACGCTTCGGCCAGAATCGCGGTGACTCGGGTCTTGCGCAGTTTTTCTGGAAGAGCAATAGCTTCTTTTGCAGCCTTCTCGTCGATGCCTTCGCCGGCCTGTTTCACCAGGGCCTCTAGGTGCTCGATGTTTGCCGTGAGAAAAGAGGTGGTCTGCTCACTGGTAACCAAGTTCTCGGTCATGCTCTGCGACATTTCAATCACGCTCTTGATGAGTGTCTCGGGATTGAAATCGAGCTCAAGAATCTCAGGAGCAATGTCTGCTGCATTCTCAAACAAAAACTTGCGTGCCAACTGAAACTGAGTTGCGTCGGTTAGCTGCACCGCGTCGGCTTCATAGCCGAGCTGAAGAGCAAAGTCGCGAAAGATTGAATTCGCGTATGAGTTGTAGGTGCTGATCGTGGGCGGCGTGAAGTCAATCGGCAGGTCTTTTGGCCAAAGCCCGCTCACGTCGCGAAGCTTCACGAGACTCTCATAGACGCGCTTCGAAAGTTCAGCCGCCGCCTTGCGAGTGAAGGTGAGGCCAAGAATTTGCTGCGGCAAGGCATAACCATTTGCAACCAACCAAGGCACACGAACCGACATGAGCTCTGTTTTTCCAGAGCCCGCTCCGGCCACCACGAGCGCAGGGCTCGTTACCGAAGCATTCTCGACTGCGGCAACCTGCTCGGGGGTTAGGTCGTACTTGCTTCCCATGGCGCGCGAAACCTGGTTTGCGCTTACCTTGTGCTTATTCTCCATAGCTCACCTGCTCAACTAGGTGCAGCGAGCACGAACCGTATGGGTTGCGCTCGTAGCAGTGCAGACCCGTGTTTGCCGCTACTTCGGCATCGACGAGCAGCATGCCCTCTGTGACTTTTTCGATCTGGCGCAAGAACTGGTCGATTGCACTGACCATTTGAACGCCCTCGACTTTGAGTGCGGTTTGCGAAGTGACGATTGGCTCGTCTTCTTTGTCTTTGCTCTTGTGACCAATCTGAACCAAGACGGCCGCAACACCAACCGGCTCAGACTCGAGTGCACCGACATTCCTAAAGCCGCCGTTGAGCGCAGCCAACTGGTAGACCGCGAGTTGCAAGTGATCGTTAGTGGCGTCTTGGCTAACTTCGTTGCGACTGGTTTTGAGGTCAGAAATGAGAACATTCGAGTTGTCGTCGATTTCGATGCGGTCAGCCTTGCCGTTGACCCAAGCACCAGCAAGCGCGAAGTCGATTTTCTCTTCAACGGCAATCACGCGGCGCTTGCCAACGCGAACGTCGTCGAGATAAGAGAGCAAACGCACGATCATTCGCGAGACGCGCCTGCGCTCAGCGCTCTCTTGCCACTGCGAATCAAACTCGAGGTTGTGCCATTTCGAGTCGACAGCTTTTTCGAAGGCCGACTCAGAGAATTCGGTTGCCTGTTCGAGAATCTCGTGCATGAGAGTGCCAACCTTGGTTGTGATCGACGCCTCACGCCCTCCGTGTGCTTCTATGAACCAGTGCAGTGGGCACTTAACAAAGTTGTCGAGTTCAGATGGGTGTAGTTCGAGGCGATTTTCGTGATCTTCTGCAACGTGCAATTCGGCAAGGGCCTCGGTTGTCGACAGTTCTTTGAGGCCATACCAATAATCGGGATGTGCACCTGGAACCCCTTCAGCCGCGAGACGGGCAAGCTGGATGGCCAACTGCTGGCGGTGGCCTTCGTCTTTTGCGAGCACGAGTTGGCGGCGCAACTGCCCGACCATTCCACGCAGAGTTAGTCGCGTCTGAATGAATTCGCCGGTCTCGATGTCTCGGCCGACAATCAGGCGAACGAATTGCGAAACCTGTTCTTCTTCGGTATCTATGGCAGAAACCAAAAGACGCTCGGTTGCCGCCCCAACTGCCTTGTAGAGCATGCGTAGCTCTGACGCCAGCTCGCTGCGGCTCTCGCTGTTGGGGTCGTGACCGGGGTCGCGCTGAAGTTGGTTGAGTGCGGCAGCGCCCAGAAGAGAAGATCGGGGTTTGAGGTTCGGCCAGATTCCCTCTTGCATGTGGGCAAGCGCGACAACCCTGAAGCGTTTCGAAATTAGCGCTGATGGCGTGAGAAGCGAGACCGCCTGATTTAGGTTGGTTGCCACCGACAACGAGTCTTCTGGCAAAGCCAGCGCGAGCTGCTGCTCGACAAACTCAGAACCGCCAGCGGTTGGGTTTCGCTCTACGAATCGCGCGGCCGCCGAGAATAGGGCGACCACCGAATCGAGGTTGCGGTTGGCTTGCAGTGCTACCTCTTCGATTCCGCGTGAGAGTTGCGGCCAGCTTTTTGACGGCGAACTTTTTACCCAGGCGTGCCACAGCAAGTCTTCGATGGTCTTTGTCTCGTCTGCCGCAATTTCACGCAATGCGAAAAATAGTTTGATGAATCGATCAGCGCGCTTGCCATCGCCGGGCAGTGTTGCCGCAGAACCCGGTGACGTGAAAAGTTCGGCCATTAGCTCACCGCTCGAACGCGACGAGCCAGCCTCGAGTTCTTGCTTGCGCAAAACACGGCGAAGTCGGCGAAGAGTGATGGCGTCAAAACCGGCAATCGGTGAGGTGAGCAAAGCGATGGCATTTTCAACCGAGACAGGTTCAGAGCTCAAGACTTGCTGGGCCAGCTTGAGATAACTCAACGCACCGAATTCGTCTCGAAGCGCTGACTGTGCGCCGACGATTCGAACCGGAACCGATTCGGCAGCCAGTGCGTTTTCTAGTTCTTCGAGCTCGTCTCGCGAGCGGGCTACGACAGCCATGTCTTTGAAAGCTATGCCCTCGTTTAGGTGCAACGTGCGAAGGCGATTGGCAAGCCAGCCGGCCTCTTCTTGTTGAAGACTGAAAACTGCGGCCTCGATGCTCGGTTCGGCATCAACACCAACCGCCGGCTTCATGCCCTGGCGTTGCGGCCCAGCGGCGGCCACCGGAATGCGCGGGGTTATTCGGGTGATCGCCTCTGAGACGTCGGCAGGGTGCGAGGCGTGAGTCGGATAGATGTAGGTCTGCACGAGTTGCGCCCCGCGCTTCTTGGCAAGCGAGTCGGCAAATCGGTGCATGGCCTCGGGGTCGGCCGCACGAAAACCAAGCGTCGAAACATCTGGATCACCGAAAAGCACGAGACCCGCACCTAACTCGGTGAGTGCGGCGAGCAGCTCAACGGCTGCCGGGGTGAGCTCTTG
>CAZSRJ010000047.1:0-6266 GCA_964609235.1 uncultured Rhodoluna sp. | reverse complement strand
ACGAATTCGTCTAGCTCGACGAACGAACCCTCGTCGAGCAGCATTTCGATGCGCTCGCGCGCGGTCTTCTTGCCCTTAGCGTGCTGCTTTTCAACGGCCGCTTCACCGCTGGCGTGAACTGCCTCGTAGTAGCGGTTTTTGAGATCCTGAAGTTTGCCGGCTGTTGTCGAAAGGTCGTCGACTGGTTTCGGGGTAGTCATAAAAGCAACCCTAGCCCGTGCAAACCCCCGTTCTTTTGAAGATATCCGAAAGCAAAAGGGGTTTTTCGTTGTGAATTGCTACAGAGACTAGCCTTAAGCCATGAACTTCTCACAGTCGGCTCAGTTGGCCAAGCGACTCGATTGGGTCGAATCAACCGGCTCGACCAATAGCGACCTAATCGCCGCGGCTGCGGCTGAGCCAGCGGCCTTCCCAGACTTCTCGGTGCTTGTGGCCGCCGAACAGACCGCCGGGCGAGGCCGATCGGGTCGCGAGTGGCAGGCACCGGCTGGTAGCTCGCTAGTAGTGTCGGTGTTGCTCAGGCCAAACGCGGTTGCCGTCACCCAGTTCGCGTGGCTGCCCCTAATCGCTGGAATGTCTATGGCAAATGCCATCTCTCAGTTCGCCGGTTCGCAACGCGCCCAGGTCAAGTGGCCAAACGATGTTCTGATCGGCGACAAGAAGGTCTGCGGTGTCTTGAGCGAACTTCTGCCAGATGCGTCTGCGGTAGTTATTGGAACGGGCGTGAACGTGTTTCAGTCGCTAGACCAGTTGCCAACAGAAACAGCCACATCTTTGGCGCTCGAAAAAATTGCGATTGAGTCGCTAGACGACTTGCTAGCTGCCTACCTGAAAAACCTGCGTTCGAACATAAATGATTTCATCGCGCTCGCGGGGGAGCTCGGCGCTAGCGAATTGCACGACCGAATCAGCGCTACCTGCGCATCGATCGGTCGCGAGGTGCGTGTGATGCTGCCAAACGATAAGCAGTTTGTCGGCAAGGCAATTGCGATTGATTCGATTGGTCGCTTGGTGGTGCAAAACGAATCTGAAACACGTTCGGTTTCTGTTGGCGATGTCGTTCACCTGCGACACAATTAGCACGTGGCTTTTCAAGAAGAACAAGTTATTGCGCGCATCAGGCGCAGCTGGTTCACCCTAACCTTCGCGCTGCTGGCACTTTTTCTGGCGGCCGCAATTTTGAGCTACGTGAGCAATCGCGTTGTCGACCAGTGGGTTCTGTATGCGGCATATGTTGTCTCGGCGGTGCTGGCTCTTTTTTTCTGGCTGATTCCAACCGTTCGTCATCTCAACTACTACGTTGAACTCACCACATCGCGACTAATTGTTAGAGACGGCATCTTCGGGCAGAAGACCGCAGAGGTTTCGATTGCCGAAATCAACTCGGTCGAGCTTGGCCGCGGTCGCAAACTCACCCTTGGCCGAAGAAGCGGCGAACCATTGGTGTTCGAGCGCATGCCAAAGGCCAAGATGCTTGCAGAGGAATTGCGCGCTCTGGCCAGGCTTGGCTCTGGGCTGGGTGGCTAGTCGCCTAGTTGCTGACCGCTTTTCACTGCGACAATAGAGGCATGAGTAACCCACGCGTCGGCGCAATTGGCGGCGGTCAACTGGCCCGCATGATGGGCGACGCGTCGGGGGCAGCCGGTGTCGACTTTGCGGTGTTGGCCGAGGCGCAGGGGTCTTCGGCCCAGGCCTTCGCGAGCACGGTTGGCGATTACAACCTGCTCTCGGTAGTCGAAGATTTCGCCGAAACGGTAGACGTCATCACTTTTGATCACGAGCACGTTCCGCTAGATGTTCTGCGCGCACTCGAGGCCAACTCTGTTTCTGTGCAGCCGCCTTCGAAGGCTCTGGCTTTTGCGCAGAACAAATTGAAAATGCGGCAGAGACTCTCGTCGCTCAATTTGCCTATGCCGGTTTGGCACGAAATTACTTCGGCTAAAGATCTTGAGGCATTCATCGCAAGCGTCGGCGGGGTTGCAATTCTTAAGACACCGATTGGCGGCTACGACGGCAAAGGTGTTCGTGTGGTTCGTTCTGTTGCCGATGCGCTTGACTGGCTTGAAAACATAAACGACTTTGGCGGTTCGCTTCTCGCAGAAGAGAAAGTAGATTTCGTTCGAGAACTCGCGCAGCTATCTGCAAGAAGTGTTAGCGCGCAATTCGCGGCGTGGCCCCTCGTTGAAACTCGGCAGGTTGATGGAGTCTGTTCGGTTGTCATCGCGCCAGCTCCAAACGCGAGCGCAGAAATTCTCGAGCGCTGCGAGAAAATCGCGAGAGCAATAGCAGAAGACCTCGGTGTGACCGGGGTTCTTGCCGTCGAAATGTTCGAAGCCCGCGATGGTCGAATCTTGATAAACGAGCTCGCGATGCGCCCACACAACTCGGGGCATTTTTCGATCGAGGGTTCGGCAACATCGCAGTTCGAGCAACACTTAAGGGCCGTGGCCGGTTTGCCGCTCGGCCCAACCAATCTCGTTGCCGCTAACGCCGTGATGGTCAATCTTCTCGGCACGGGTGATACCAACACCTTTGTCGAGCACTTCGCGCTGGCGGCCGAGCGCCATCCGGCGGCACACCTTCACGCCTATGGCAAGGCCGCTCGCAAGGGGCGAAAAATGGGTCACGTAACCGTGGTTGCCGACGAGCTCGACTTTGCGCTCGCAGAAGCAAATGCAGCCGCGGCCGTTTTGCTACAAGGCAACTAGCCTCGGCTCACTTAAAATCAGAGGGTTCGAACGAATGGAGCTCTCATGGCAGATCAGCCGCTAATTGGCGTCGTCATGGGCTCAGACTCCGACTGGTCGGTTATGGCCGATGCGGTTCAGGTGCTCAAAGACTTCGGTTACGAGTGTGAGGTAGAAGTTCTCTCGGCTCACAGAACCCCCGAGCGAATGATTGAGTGGGGCAAGGCGGCCGCCGGTCGTGGCCTCAAAGTGATAATCGCCGGAGCCGGTGGAGCAGCGCACCTGCCCGGCATGCTGGCCTCGGTTACGACTCTTCCGGTTATTGGTGTGCCAGTTGCTTTGGCGAAACTCGACGGAATGGATTCGCTGCTTTCAATAGTGCAGATGCCCGCGGGAATTCCGGTTGCCACGGTTTCAATAAACGGGGCTAAGAACGCAGGCATTCTTGCCGCCAGAATTCTTGGAGCGTTCGATGACAAACTCGCACTCAAGTTGAGCGCCTATGGCGAATCACTCAAAGACCAGGTCGCCGAAAAGAATGCGAAGTTAAAATCGCAACTCTAAATCGCTCGCCAAGAAAAGCTGCGACGTCAACGTCGTCGTCGCGCTCGCCGTTTCACAACGTCGATCGAGCCACTCCCGAGCAAATGCGAAAGCGCGCGTGGTGGCTGATAGTTCTAACCGTGATCGTTCCGGGTTCTGCACAACTCGTTGCCGGAAACCGCAAACTCGCTCGAATCGGTATTACCGCAACTCTTGTCTTCTGGGCTCTTGGTTTACTCGCTCTCACAATCGGGCTGATAAACCGCAGCTGGCTGGTCGCGATTGTCACCATGCCGTTTTTAGTTGGTGTGTTAGCGGTTGCGCTCACGCTCTACGCGGTGATTTTTGCAGTGCTCGCTTTCGACACTATGCGCCTAATGCGACTCGGCCGGCTTTACAGCCGTGACCGCTGGATAGCTCTCGGTGGCTTGGTTTTGGCTGCCGTCATGGGCACAAGTGTTATCTCTTGGGCAGGCAATACGGCAGGCATCTCGGCGGGCGCGCTCGGCACCATCTTCAACCAGGGTGGCTTCACATCGCCGGTAAATGGCCGCTACAACATTCTTTTGCTTGGTGCCGACTCTGGCAACGACCGCTTCGGTCTTCGACCAGACAGCATCTCGGTGGTGAGCATCGACGCAACCACCGGCAAGACGGTGAACATCGGAATTCCGCGCAACATGCAGCGGGTCAGTTTCTCTGAAGGTTCACCGATGCTAAAGGTTTACCCCGATGGCTGGAGTTGCGGTGTCGACTGTTTGATCAACGCAATCTATAAAGACGTCACCGACAATCACGCAGAGCTTTATCCCGACGCTGAAAAACAGGGCTCAACTCCGGGCATCGAAGCAACTCGAGACGCTGTCGAGTGGGTTACCGGTTTGACGATTCAGTCATACGTGATGATCGACATGGCGTCGTTCTCTAGCCTCATCGATTCGCTCGGCGGAATCGAGATAAACGTGAAGCAGCGTTTGCCAATCGGTGGTCAGCGCGACGACGCGAGCGACGCAAAGGGTTGGATCGAAGTTGGCAAACAGCGCATGGATGGCTACCATGCACTCTGGTATGCGCGTTCGCGACACCTCACTTCTGACTACGACCGCATGCGACGGCAGCACGAAGTCGAGAATGCCGTGTTGAAGCAAATGGATCCGGCCAATGTTTTGACTCGTTTTCAAGACATCGCTTCTGCCGGTGAACGTTTGGTGAAGACCGATATTCCTTCACCGATGCTTTCGACTTATGTCGAGTTGGCAACCAAGGCGCGCAAGCATGGCATCAAGCCGCTTGCTCTAGTTCCGCCAGTGGTCGACCAAGTGCGCCCAGACTTTGCGGCCATCAGGGTCATGGTCAAGACGGCGCTCGACAATAACGGCTCAAACTAGCCCCTCGGCTAAACTTCTAAAAAGCCCGTCTGGGCTGATTATCGCTTGAGGAGGCGGCAGTGTCACTTGCCGAATATGCCAAGCAAAACGGGCTAACCAAGGTTGGGGCTCGCGAGCCACTCTGGTCTTATGTGAAGCACGCTTGGCAGCGCCGCGACTTCGCTTATGTCATGGCCCTCTATACCAACCAGGCCAACAACTCTCGAAACCGACTTGGCCGCTGGTGGATGGTTCTTTCGCCTACTCTTCAGGCTGCGGTTTACGGCCTGATCTTCGGCATTCTGCTTGGCGGCTCTAGGCCCGACAACTTCATCCCGTTCTTAATCACCGGCGTCTTCTTGTTCTCATTTCTTCAGGGTGCCTACACTTCGGGAGCCAACTCGGTAACCAACAACGTCGGCTTGGTCAGGTCGCTCAGCTTTCCGCGCATTTTGCTGCCGATCAACGCACTGATTCAGCAGGTGTTTGCTTTGCTACCGCAGGTGGCTCTGCTAGTGGCCACGCTGCTCGTGTTTCAGCAGCAGGTCACACTCAATTGGCTATTTCTCGTGCCAATCATTTTGCTCATGATCATTTTCGGTTTTGGTTTGGCAACCATTTCTGCGCGCCTCACCGTGCACATTCAAGACCTCAACAAGTTGAACCCTTTTCTAACCCGAGTGGTCTTCTATGTTTCTGGAATCTTCTTTAGCGTCGAAACCGTTCTCAAGGATTACCCTCTCGCGATGCAGATTGCCACTTGGAATCCGGTTTACGTTTACATCTCGCTCGCTCGTGGCGCGATGGTCGAGGGGTATTCAATGACAGCAGGCATGTGGATCGCTGGTGTTGCCTGGGCAATTGGTCTTTTTGTGATTGGCACCATCTTCTTCTGGAGAGCAGAGGAGCGGTATGGTCGCGAAATCTAAACCTCAGAAGCCGGTGGTGGTTGTTGACAACGTCAACGTGGTCTACAAGGTTTTTGCTAGCGGTCGCAAGGCAACGCGCAGAACTGCCGGCGGCGGTTTCTTGTCGCGCAAACTTCAATTGCGCGAAGTACACGCCGTAAAAGGTGTGAGCTTCACAATCTACGAGGGTGAATCGGTTGGCATCATCGGCTCAAACGGTTCTGGCAAGTCGAGCCTCATGACTGCGATTGCCGGCCTGAATCCGATTGAGAGCGGGGCGATCTATGCGTCGGCCAGGCCAATGCTTTTGGGCGTTGGTGCGGTCTTGTTGCCCGCCATTTCGGGCCTGAAGAACATTTTGCTCGGCGGGTTGGCCATGGGCTACACCCGCAAAGAGATCAACGCCAACGCAGAGGCCATCACCAAATTTGCGGGTCTAGAGGAGTTCATCGACCTGCCGATGAAGACCTATTCGTCTGGAATGTCGGCCAGACTGCGCTTTGCCATTGCAGCTTCGCGCGATCACGACATTCTGATAATCGACGAAGCCCTTGCGGTAGGTGACCAGGAGTTTCGCAATCGCTCAGAGGCGAGAATGCGCGAGATGCGCGATCGTGCCGGAACGGTTTTCTTGGTGAGTCACAGCATGAAATCGATTCTCGACACCTGCACCCGTGTGATCTGGATCGAAAAGGGCGAACTAATCATGGATGGCAAACCCGAGAAAGTGGTTAAGGCCTACAACAAGCACACCGGTTCAA
>CAZSRJ010000046.1:2710-6318 GCA_964609235.1 uncultured Rhodoluna sp. | reverse complement strand
CCGGCATCTCTAGTGATCGAACTTGCTTCTAAACGCCCTGATTGCAATGGTTGAGAAAATCGCGGTGATGACAACAATCGCCAGAGTTATTTCGCGAATGTTTGCCATGGTCACATTGATTGCCACTGCACCGGCGATGATCATCGAAAACTCACCGCGTGCCGACAGAAACGCCCCGACTCGCTTCCAGCTCATCGGATCGGCCATATCTCTTGCGATCCACCAGCCCACCACGAACTTGCCGATGATTCCCACGGCTGCGAACGCCAGCGCGATGGGCAGAACCGCAAGAACGTCTAGTGCAGAAATGCTCAGCCCGAAGAACATGAAGAAGATTGCAGAGAATAGCTCTCTCAGCGGGGCGAAACGACTTCTCAGTGACTCGGCTACTTCGCCGGTTAGCAGCAGCCCGACTAAGAAGGCAGCGATAGCGCCTGAGAATCCGGCAAGCGAAGCGCCACCGGCTGCAAGCAGCGTCACACCAAACACGAGCAGCAGCAAAACGCCCGGCCCTTGATTGGCAAGTGAGCGAAGACCTGGAATCTCGCGACCATAGCCCAAAACGAAAACCGCCGCCGTAACAGCCAAGGCCACAGCAACCGAGGCCATGCCAGCGAAGAAGCTCAATCCAAGGGTGAGCGCAGCCAGCAGCGGAAGATAGGGGGCAAGCATGATGTCTTCGAAAACCAGAATGCTGGTGGTGCGTTTAGCAACAACAGATCTCGACCAGCCAGTCTCACGAATCAACTGACTTGCGATACCCGACGACGAAACGAACATGATGCCGGCAAAGGCCAGCGCTCCAAGAGGGCCGTATCCCAAGACCAGGGCCAACACTGCTGCCGGCACCGAGTTTACGACTAGGTCGAGCACACCGGCCTGCCACTTGCTTCGCATAGTGACTGCAAGTTCTTTTGCCGAGTATTCGAACCCCAGCACTAGAAGCAACAGAATCGCCCCGATTTCGGCACCGATGTTGAGAAACTCCTCGCTAAGTTCAAGCGGCACGATTCCGCCCTTTCCGAGCGAGAGGCCGGCAAGCAAAAACAGCGGGATGTTTGAGATGTGAAGTTTCATCGAAAGAAACGACAGCAGCCCGAGCAGCACGAATACCGCGCCGATTTCAAAGATGGCCAGGCTAACGGTTGGGCTCGAAGCCGCAAGAATTAGCTCATCCATGGCTCAAGTTTAGCCTTGGCCGAAAGCGCATCCGTGGGAACAATTCGGCAACCAATCGGGTTGACTAGTGAGACATCAATCGAAAGAGACGACATGAGTGAACTAACCGGCCGAAACATCTTGGTTGTCGGAGGCAGCGGTGCGCTGGGTGCCGAGTTTGCCAGGCAACTGAGTGCAAAAGGCGCAGCGGTTTTAGCAACATCGAGCTCAAGCGAATCTGCATCGCGAATTCCGGCCGAGGTCGTCGGAAGATATGTGGTCAATCTTGAAGACCCGCGTTCGATTCGCGATTTCGTTGATCACCTAACCGACGCCCAGGTGACTCTCGACGGAGTGGTATTGGCCACCGGTCTGGTTGCCTTCGGCTCAATCGCAGAGACCCCGAGCGAGGTGGCTAGCAGACTCATGCAGGTCAACTTTTTGGGCCAGGCGCAGTTGGTTAAAGAACTTCAGGTTTTGATTCAGGCATCGGTCAGCGAACAGCCATTCGTGGTCTCGATCTCTGGTGTGGTGGCGGAGCAGCCGATGGCAGGTTTAGCCGCATACTCGGCGAGCAAGATTGCGCTCTACGGTTACGCGCAGGCCGCAGCACGCGAGTTGCGCCGGGCACAGATTGGCTGGATTGATGCGCGACCGGGTCACACCGAAACCGGTCTCGCGGGTCGCGCGATTTTTGGAGTCGCACCAGCATTTGGTCAGGGTCATACAGCCGAAAAAGTGGTTTCGAGAATTATTGAAGCGATTGCAAATGATGAGAAAGATTTGCCGAGCGCGGCATTCAACTCATAGGCGCTTAGACTCGCACCATGACAACCACAAAAGTTCTTTCGGTATCCAGCCCGACCAGCGCATTTGCCAAGACCACAATCGAAACTCGCGAAGTTGGCGAGCTTGACGTTCGAATTCAAATCGCATTCTCTGGCATCTGCCACAGCGATCTGCACCAGGCGCGAAACGAATGGTTCGAAGGAATTTTTCCGATGGTTCCCGGTCACGAAATTTCTGGCACGGTGGTTGAGGTTGGCAGCAGGGTAACCAAGCACAAGGTTGGCGATCGAGTTGGAGTTGGCACAATGGTCGGCAGCTGTGGTGAGTGCGAATACTGCCGCGCCGGGCGAGAGAACGTTTGCCTCAAGGGAAACATTCAGACCTACAACGGCCGCTTCTATGACGGCAAAGAGACCTACGGCGGCTACGCCCGCGAGATTGTGGTAACCGAAGACTTCGTGCTCAGCATTCCAGAGGCGCTCGATATGGCCGAGGCGGCTCCGCTGCTCTGCGCCGGCATCACGGTCTTTTCGCCCCTAAAGCGCTGGGGTGCCGCCCCTGGCAAGAAGGTTGCCATTATTGGCCTCGGTGGCCTAGGCCACATGGCCGTCAAGTTTGCCGCAGCATTCGGTGCAGAGGTTTCGGTTATTGGTCGCAGCCCAAAGAAGCTCGCCGACGCCAAGACTTTTGGCGCGAGCGCATACATCGACTCATCAGAGCCAGACTTCTTCGAGAACTACCCAAACACCTTTGACATCATTTTGAATACCACCTCATCGAATCTCAACGTAGATCAGATTCTTTCGATGCTTCGTGTTGGTGGCAGCCTGGTTAACGTTGGGCTACCCGGTGCAGACGAGCACTTCAACCCGTTTAGCCTGATTGCCTCGATGAAATCTATTTCTGGTTCGAACACCGGTGGAATCTCAGAGACTCAAGAGATGCTGAACTTCTGCGCCGAACACAAAATTGCGGCGACAATCGAACTCATTGATGCGAGTGAAGCATCATCGATTGACGCGGCTTACGATCGAATGCTCAAGTCGGATGTTCGCTATCGCTTTGTTATTGACGCGGCAACAATCTAAAGAAAAACTAGAGTCGCTCTGCCAAGCGGTGGTAGGCGGCACTCCACTGAAGTTCTTTTCTGAATGCGCTCATCTCTGTGCCCTTGTCGATGCCAACTAGTTCGACCTTTGCGATTCGTGCGAAATCTTCGATTGCCTCTGCCGTCACGGCATTTGTCAACACGGTGTGGTGACTTCCGCCAGCCAGCATCCATGCCTCTGCCGAGGTTTCGAGTGAAGGCTGTGGCTTCCACACGGCTCTAGCAACAGGCAACTTCGGCAAGTCTTCGGTTGGCTCAACTATTTCGATTTCGTTCGAGATCATTCTGAATCGGTCGCCCATGTCTACGAGACAAACAACTCGACCATCTGCAGGCTTGGCGGTGAAGACCATGCGAACCGGGTCTTCTTTGCCGCCGATGCCGAGCGGGTGAATTTCGATTCGCGGCTTCTGACCAGAAATGGTTGGGCAGACCTCGAGCATGTGAGCACCGAGCACCATCGCTGGGCCGGGGCCGAAGTGGTAGGTGTAGTCCTCCATAAACGACGTTCCGCCGCCGGCCGGCGTCATGCTCTTCAAAATGGCTCCGAGCG
>CAZSRJ010000046.1:0-2700 GCA_964609235.1 uncultured Rhodoluna sp. | reverse complement strand
AGCGCGCTGGTCTTCCAGTCGCCCTCGCCACCGAAGCCATAGCCGTCGGCCATAAGTCGCTGCACGGCAAGGCCAGGCAGTTGCCTGAGCTCACCAAGGTCTTCGAAGTTGCTTGTGAAAGCGTTGAAGTTGCCCGCTTCGAGAATCGAGCGCAGAGCGATTTCGATCTTGGCCCCGTAGACCAGAGAAGCGTGACGAGCGCCGCCCTTGCGCAGCTCTGCCACCACATCGTATTCGCGCTCGTAAACCTCACACAGAGCCTCTGCGGCCGAATCGCTAACGTTCGCGACTGCCTCAACGAGAGTGTTCACGCCAAATTGCTCGATTGACATGCCGAACTGCATCTGCGCCGAGACCTTGTCGCCATCGGTTACCGAGACATAACGCATGTTGTCGCCAAAGCGTGCCAACTTGAGATTCTGCGATGTGTTCCAGCCGATTGCGGCGTAGGCCCAGGCCGTGACGCGTGAACCAACCGACTTCGAGGCCGGCTCGCCAACCACGATTTTGCGAGCAACCGACATGCGGCTGACCATGTGGGCATACTCGCGGTCTCCGTGAGCGGCCTGGTTGAGGTTCATGAAATCCATGTCGATCGTTGCCCACGGAAGCGACTGGTTCGCCTGAGTGTGCAGGTGCAGCAGCGGCTTTTGCAGTGCGTCGAGACCGGCGATCCACATCTTGGTCGGCGAGAAGGTGTGAATCCAGGTGATGACACCGATGCAATTGTCGTCTGAGCTCGCGTCGAGCATTTGACGCCGAATGGCATCCGGGGTCTTTAGAACTGGCTTCCAAACAAGCTCTACGGGCGCAGAAACATTTTTCTGCAACGCAGCCAAGACCTGCTTCGATTGCTCGGCAACCTGCTTGAGCGTCTCTTCGCCGTAGAGGTTCTGGCTTCCGGTTAGAAACCAGAGTTCATATTTCTTATTCACTTTTGCCATTCTGTTAGTCGCCTACTTGCGGCGCTTGCTCCACACGTCGAATGCAACTGCGAACAGAAGCACAAGACCCTTGATGAACATCTGAGAATCGATGCCAACCGAGTTGAGGTTCATGCCGTTACCGAGAACACCCTGAATCATGCCGCCGATCATCGAACCGGTTACGGTTCCGACACCACCCTGAACTGCTGCACCACCGATGAACACAGACGAGATTGCGTCAAGCTCAAAACCGTCACCGGCCTTTGGCACAGCTGAGTTCATTCGAGCTGCAATCAGAATTCCCGAGAGAGCAGCGAGCGCACCCATGTTCACGAACAGCCAGAAGTTCACTCTGCGAACGTTGATTCCAGAGAGCATTGCTGCGTTTAGGTTTCCGCCGATTGCATAGATGTGGCGACCAAATGTGGTCTTGTTCATGATGAGGCTGTAAATCACGATGAGGAAAATCATCAAAATCAAGAGGTAAGGAATTCCATTTGCGCGAGCAAGCTGAAAGCCAACCGCACCGATCATCACGGTGAGCATGGCGTTCTTGATCAAGAACCACACCCATGGCTCGATAGCCTGGCCATACTTGGCGCGACCGCGACGGGTTGTGATTTCACGCCACCAGAGCGCAAGGATGCCTACGGCAGTCAGCACTAGAGCGGCAGCGTTGAGATCAACCGGAAAACCTAGTGAAGCGCCAAGCGTGTTCTCTTTGTCGAAGAAGCCGTTTCCGATGGCCCTGAACTCGTCGGGAAACGGACCGATGTTTGAGTTCTGAAGGGTCATCAAAGCCAGTCCCCTGAAGATGAGCATGCCGGCAAGGGTCACGATGAATGCTGGTATTCCCACGTAGGCAACCCAGAAGCCTTGCCAAACTCCCACGAGTGCGCCGACCAGAATCGCCGCGATGATGCCCACGAACCAAGGCATGACGGGCAGCCATTCCCAGCCGTCTTGCTCGAGCGGCCTAACCACGAATACACCAGCGACAGCGCCGATGAATGCCGCAATCGAGCCCACCGATAGGTCGATGTGACAGGCAATGATGACCATAACCATTCCGATTGCGAGAACGAGAATGTAGCCGTTCTGCATCACAAGGTTTGAGACGTTGTCTGGGGTGATGCTGGCCGCACCGGGAGTTGTTGCAGCAAAGAAGATGATCAGACCGATGAGGGCTAAGAAGATTCCGTTCTGACGAAGGTTTACACCTTCGAGTCTCGAACGCAGGTTATCCATGAAAGATTCTTTTTTCGCATTCTGCATAGACATGGTTAGTGGCCCTTCTCGGTTGTCATGTATTTCATCAATAGTTCAGGCTTGAAGTCTTTCTTTTCGACCTCGCCGGTAATGCGGCCTTCAGAAATTGCATAGACGCGGTCGCAAATTCCGAGCAGCTCTGGCAGCTCGCTCGAAATCACAATCACGCCCTTTCCTGAATCGGCCAAGTTTTGAATGATTGTGTAAATCTCATACTTTGCACCAACGTCGATTCCACGAGTCGGTTCGTCGAGAATCAGAACCTCTGGCTTTGTGTTGATCCACTGGCTGAGAACCACCTTCTGCTGGTTTCCGCCAGAAAGCTTTCCTACTATCGAGTTCACAGAAGGGGCTTTGATATTCATGCTCTCGCGGTATTCAGAAGCCACCACATATTCTCGGTTGTCGTCAACGAGCCCGCGCTTCAAGAAGTCTTTCAAAGATGCCATTGAGATGTTGCGCTTAATGTCGTCGATGAGGTTTAGGCCGTAGCGCTTGCGATCTT
>CAZSRJ010000045.1:5390-6344 GCA_964609235.1 uncultured Rhodoluna sp. | reverse complement strand
AGAACCATCACCCACCGAATTGCCTACGGCATTGCCAAGGGCTACTACGCGGCTAACCGTGTGCTTGCTCTCACCTATACCAACCGGGCGGCAGGTGAACTGAGGTCTCGCCTGAGGGCGCTCGGTGCCGCTGGCGTTCAGGTCAAAACCTTTCACGCGGCTGCTCTGTCACAGCTCGAATTCTTTTGGCCGCAGTTCGCAGGGGTTCCGGCCCCGCAGGTGCTCGAGTCGAAAGCCAAACTAATCGGTCAGGCAGCCACCGAGCTGAAACTCAAACTCGACACTGCGGCTCTGCGCGATATGGCGGCTGAGATCGAGTGGCGAAAGTATTCGATGCTTTCTATAGAGAAGTATGAAGAGGTAGTCGCAAAGCGACCACGGATTGGCTCGCTAACGGCAGAACAAAATGTCGAGCTGCAGAAACAATACGAGCTTTCAAAAGTGCAGGCGCAGAAGCTCGACTGGGAAGACGTTTTGATTCTCACCCTCGGAATGCTGCGGGCCGAACCGCTTGCACTCAGCCACGTGCAGCAGCAGTATCGCTTTTTCACGGTTGACGAATATCAAGACATCTCGCCTTTGCAGCACGCTTTGCTAGACACCTGGATGGGCGACCACACCGACCTCTGTGTAGTTGGTGACCCAAACCAAACCATCTATTCATTCACCGGTGCAACCAGCGAGTTTCTAAGAAACTTCGATCAGCGATACGACGATGCCACCGTGTTGCAACTCACGCAAAACTACCGAAGCACGCAGAAAATTGTGGCGGCGGCAAATCGCGTTGTTGCGCAATCGAATTCGATTGATTCACTAACCGCACACGGCGAGCCCGGCGAAGAAGTAAAGGTTCTTCAGTTCGCAAACCTTGCCGAAGAAGCGCGACAGGTGGCGATGGTGATTCGTGAGCAACTCGACGCGGGAGTGAAGCCAAACGAGATTGCCGTGCTCTAT
>CAZSRJ010000045.1:0-5380 GCA_964609235.1 uncultured Rhodoluna sp. | reverse complement strand
GAGGCATTCGAGGCAGCGCTAAGTGAGAAGCAGATTGAATACCAGCTGCGCGGTGGCGAGCGATTCTTCAATCGAACCGAAATCATGCGAGCGATGACGGCTATTCGAGCCGAAGCCAACTCGGCGGCTCGCGACGACAAGACCACCTTCGAGCGAGTCACAGACATCTGTCGCAGTCTCGGATGGACGGCCAGGCAACCGGAGTCTGCGGGTGCAGAGCGTGACAAGTGGGATTCACTCACCGCACTCATCGCCATGCTCTCTGAAATGCCAGAGGGCTCGACGCTCGCGCAGTTTGCCGCAGAGCTAGATGAGCGAAAGCGCTCACAGCACGAACCTGTAAAGCCGGCGGTGACTCTGTCTACTATTCATGCGGCAAAGGGGCTTGAGTGGTCTCAGGTCTTCATCGTGGGCACCACCGAGGGCTATATGCCGATCGCCTATGCAACAACTGCTGCCGAAATTGCCGAAGAAAAGCGCCTTTTCTATGTCGCGGTCACCCGTGCAAAAAAGAAGCTCAGCATCTCTTGGTCAAAGAAAGACGCCAGCTCGGGTCGCGACCGGGAGCCTTCACGTTTTCTTGCCTTGCTCGGCTAGTCGATGCGACAGGCGCAGGCTGCGTTGAACTGCCATCGAATTTCGCTTATTTGCCCAGAACCAACCGATAGCCGATAGCCGACGTGATCTGTCGGTGCTGGCTCAAAGCCCGCCGCTTGATCAACAAACTGCAAAACTCTCTGGCAGACAATCGCCGCAGCAAAGAGGCTCGCAACAGCGTCGTCGAATTTTTGCTTGCTGAAAAGCAATTGTGAAGCGATGGCAGGCCAGGCTGAATCGGTGGCGGTTTGGTTTTCGTGAAAGCAACTTAGGCATGGGCTCTTTGAAACCTCGATAACCGGGCTAATCGTCACTCCCTCAGAGTCAAAGACAGCGCTGATGTGTGAAACCCCATCGACCATCCACTTCGCAAAGTCTCTGGGAGCAACCGCGTTGTTTGAAAGAAGCACCGCAAAATCAAAACGCTCGGGTGCAATGTTTTCTTCAGCATTTTCAGCATGGTCAAGCTCAGACGTGACTTCACCTACGCCCGACTGTCTGAGCGAATGCACAATCAGCTCTTGAGACGTCGTGTTTGCTTGCACAAAAACTCGGCGTGCTTGCCTTGCCGACAAAATCGATTCACCCGCTCGAGAGTGAATTGCCTGTGCACGACAAATCTCGGCAAACCGAGACTCTAGAAACTCGGCACTGAGTTCGGTTGGCAAAGACGCTTCTCGAAGCAAGGTCGAATCGATTTTTGCCAACAGCTCTCGATGGTTCTCGGCCCCGACCGCCGCAGCCACGTCATCGAAGTAATCGTCTGCGATGCCTCTGCTGAGCAGGCCGAGCAGCCGCTCTTGCCCGGCGGTGAGTTGAGCAAGGCGCACGGCCTCACTCGACGAACCAAATTGCACTTCGTTCGGGCTTCTCCAGAGCAGTTCTTTGCTCGGATTTATTCGCAACACCATGTCGCCGAGTTTCGCCCAAACGGCGATTTCTAGAGCAAGTAGTGCACAACCTTCAGTGCGGCAGCGGCCTATTCTCCGAGCAGGTCTCGCAGGGCTTGATCGAAGCCGTCGTCGGTGCCGGCATTCAGGCGGGTAAACAGCAGTTCGGGGTTGGCAATCTCATCAGCCGTGGGCAACATGTCGGGGTGCTGCCAGAGTGCGTCGCGTTTCTCGCTGCCAAGACGGTGCCCGATCTCGCGCCAAAGTGTGGCTGCCTCGCGCAACTTTCGGGGGCGAAGCTCAAGACCAATTAGCGTGCCGAATGTCTTCTCTGCCGGCCCGCCGGTGGCTCTGCGCCTGCGCACTGCCTCACCGATCGCGATGCTCTTTGGCAGCAGACTGGTTGCCTGGTCGGTTACCGCGTCGACCCAACCCTCAATCAGGGCGAGTGTGTTCTCGATGCTTTCAAGCGCTCTGGTTTGTTCTTCGCTTCGCGCCGCGATAAATGCACCGTTCTGAAATGCCTCTTGAAGTGCAGCGGCGTCGATCGACTCCATGTCGCGAGTGAGCTCTTCGATTTGAGTTGTGTCGATTTTTATCTCGGATGCGTACTGCGTGATTTGAGTTATCACGTGCTCGCGAAGCCAGCGGCTGTGTTTGAAAAGTCGTGCGTGGGCAAGCTCGCGCACCGACAGGTAAATCAAAACCTGATCAGTTTCGACATCGAGAGCGTTGATGTAGTTCGTGATGTTCTGTGTCACGAAGGCTGCGCGTTGGTCGGCGAAAATCGGCAAACCAATGTCTCCACCGGTTAGCACCTCGCTCGAAAGCTTGCCGAGTGATTGACCGAGTTGCATTGCAAAAAGCGCACCGCCGAGAGACTTCATCATCGAGGTGGCGTTTCCGATCATTCCAACAATTTCTTCGGGAGCCGATTCGCGCAAGCTATCGCTGAGCGCTGCACTCATGCGTTCGGCCACCGGAGTCGCCAAGGCCTGAAAAAGCGGCATTGCATCTTGAACCCAGAGTTCCCGAGTCAGAAACTTCGGTTCATTGGTGAGTTCTGAAATCTGGGTTGCTCCGTTGAGCCAAAGGGTCGCAACCGACAGCGCTTTGACGAGTTCACTCCTGGTCTCTGCAGAAGGTGCCTCTGATTCGCTAGCAGCGAGCTGGCGGGCCTGGTCTGAAGCGAGTTTCCAGTTGACCGAGCCGTCGCTTGCCGCCATCTGCCCGAGAGCAGCCCGAAGCTGCGCCATCAGGGCAGCCATTTGGGCGGGGTCGCTCGGCAGACCGGCTGCAGCCGCGAGCTTTTCGACATCCATGCCTTGAGCGCCTTTTTCAAGAAACTCGCGCATGAACGCCTCGAAGTCTTCGGGGTTCGGCTGTTCGCTATCGGCATTGTCGGTCATGGTTTCTCCTGTCTACAACGCTAATAGGCTTAAGGAGTGCCAAGACGACTTTTTGCCAAGAGCAGAATAGCCAGACGACCCGAATCTCGCCGTTCCGTCGCGGGCACATCCTTTCTTGTTCTCTTTTCACTCGGATTAGTCGCGCTCAGTTTCTTTCAAGCGCCCTATGTGATCGAGCGACCAGGGCCGGTGGTAAACGTGCTCGGCGAATACCAAGACAAGCTCGTAATCGATGTTGTCGATGCCAAAACCTATGCAACCGAGGGCGAGTTGGGGCTGCTTTCGGTGAGCATAGTTGGCAGCCCAGAGCAGACACCAAGTTGGCCAGAACTTTTCTTCGCATGGATTGATCCGGCGCAGGCGATTGCGCCGATCGAACAGTTCTACCCGAAAACTAAAACCGTCGAGCAGGTCGATGCCGAGAGCACGGCGATGATGGAGGAGTCGCAGCAAGATTCGGTTGCCGTTGCCCTGAAGAAACTCGGCTATGAGATTCCTTCGAACATCTACATCAGCGAGGTCTCAAAAAACAAGCCGTCTTCGGGCAAGCTGGTTGCCGGCGATTTCGTGAAGGCAATCAATGGCGTCGCACCTACTTCGATCGATAACCTTCGCGAACTGATTGGCAAATACGATTCAAAGACGCCCCTAAAGGTGACGGTCGAGCGCGATAAGAAGTCTCTGGTTTACGACATCACACCCATCAAGAACGACGAGGGCAAATATGTTCTCGGCATCCTCGTCGGCACCAAATACGACTTTCCGGTCAAGGTAAATCTGCAGGTCTCAGACATCGGTGGGCCATCCGGTGGAATGATGTTTGCCTTGGGTATCTATGACCGACTCACCCCAGGAGCACTTACCGGCGGAAAGAATATTGCCGGCACAGGCACCGTGAATTCGCTTGGCGAGATTGGCCCAATCGGTGGCATAAGGCAGAAGCTGTATGGGGCCGAGCGCTCGGGGGCAACCCACTTTCTGGCTCCTGTCGGCAACTGTTCTGAAGTTGTCGGGCATATTCCCACCGGATTAACAGTTATATCGGTTAGAACTTTTGACGAGGCTCTCGTGGCTGTAGATGCAATCGCGAACGGCAAAGACACAAAGCAGCTTGGCAGCTGCACAACCAACTAACGCAACAACAAAATAAAGGCAGACAATGGCAACTCGCAAAGACAGGCAAGTCTCACCCGTAACGGTTTCGATCGTTATCCTTTCGGCAATTTTCTTTTCGCTGGTTGGGGCAGCGGGCGTTTACACCGATTGGCTCTGGTTTGAGCAGCTTGGCTTCAGCGGGGTATTCACAACTCAGATCGTGGCCCAAGTGGTTCTATTCGCCGCAGCCGCAGTATTCGCCGGCTTCTTCACCTGGCTGGCAGTTTGGCTAGCCATCAAAACCAGACCTGTCTATGTGCGTCAAATCGAAGGCGATCCATTGGCCGTCTATCGCGCCCTTGCCGAGCAGCTACGCAAGGTTGTTCAGATTGTGCTTCCGATTATCGTTGCTCTTTTCGCCGGCCTAGCGGCTTCGTCGCAGTGGCAGCTTGTTGCAGTTTGGGCAAACAGCACAAAGACTGGCGACACCGACGCACAGTTTGGTCTCGACGTTAGCTTCTATCTTTTTGAATTACCGTTCTACACATTCATTGTCGGATTCTTCTCGACTCTAGTTTTGTTCGTGCTCGCTCTCACAATTGTGGGTCACTTGGTTTTCGGCAACATTCGCTTTAACGGCAGATCAGCAAGCGTCGCCAAGCCTGCGCGAATTCAAATTGCCATTACAGCAGCTGTCTTTTTGGCGCTTCAGGGTGCATCACAGTGGCTCGATCAGTACGCAACTTTGACAAGCGATGCCGGACTCTTCACAGGTGCAACCTACTCAGACGTCAACGCCGCCATCCCGAGTTTTCAGATTCTCGCGCTCATCGCTTTTGTTGTAGCCGTGCTCTTCATGGTTACCGCGGTCATCAGCCGATGGAGAATCGCACTCGTGGGCACCGGGCTCATGGTGGTCAGCTCGATCGTCTTGGCCGGAGTGTTTCCGTGGGTTGTTCAGTCGTTCCAGGTTGTTCCAAACGAGCGAACCCTCGAAGCGCCATACATTCAGCGCAACCTAGACGCGACTAAGAAGGCATACGGTCTCGACAAGATTGAGATGGTCGAATACAAGGCCAAGACCGACACCGACGCGAGCGCTATTCGTGCAGACGTTGAGACAACCGCAAACATTCGACTAATCGACCCTGGGCTGGTTGGAAGCGCGTTCAGGCAGCTTCAGCAGGTGCAGCAGTACTACAGCTTCGCCAACCACCTCGACGTTGGCCGCTACCAGATTGACGGCAAGACTCAAGACACTGTTATTGCCGTTCGCGAGCTAAACCAGTCGGGTCTTGGCTCATCGCAGTCTTGGTATAACAACACCATTGTTTACACCCACGGATTCGGTGTGGTTGCCGCCTATGGAAACAAGAGCGAGATCGACGG
>CAZSRJ010000044.1:3843-6372 GCA_964609235.1 uncultured Rhodoluna sp. | reverse complement strand
TTCAGAAACCACGATTTTACCACGGATTAGGCCTTATTCCAAGGGTAAACTGGGATGGTTGACATCACCTCGGGAGAGAAAAAATTGCTAAATCGTAAGTTTGCAGCCGTCGCAATCGCAGCTGGCATCATGGTTGGAACCAGTGGTTGCAACTTCATGAGCCCGATCGCAACCATGGAGGTTTACACCCCAGGCGATGGCACGAGCACAGACTTCGGTGACATCGCAGCCCGCCACATCTTCATTTTGGTGACCCCAACCGGCCAAACCGCACTCTTCGGCTCATTCATTAACCAGGGCACAACCAGCACAACCTTCGAATACGAGATTGCGGGTCAAACCTTCTCTCAGAACATTCAACCTGGCGAAAAGCTCGACATCGGTTTCAACGGCAACAACGCGCTGCCAATCACCGGGCTAAACCAGATTGCCGGTTCGCTGGCCGATGTCACATTTAGAAGCGGCGGTGTGGTTGTGAAAGACACCATTCCACTGCTCGACGCAACCTTTCCTGAGTATGCACCGCTGGTGAACAGCATCGGCGTGATTGCGCCAACCGAAGCGCCTAACTAGGCTTCGACGCGCACATTATTCGAAGCTTTTCAAGCTTCGACGCACACACTATTCGAAGCCTTCTAGGCTTCGAATTTATACCCGAGGCCGCGCACGGTTACGAGGTGCTTCGGGCGAGACGGGTCTTCTTCAATCTTCGATCGAATGCGCTTGATATGCACATCGAGCGTTTTGGTATCACCGAAGTAGTCGGTGCCCCACACGCGGTCGATAATCTGGCCGCGGGTCAAAACGCGATTAACGTTCTCGAGCAAGAGCTCAAGCAACTCGAACTCTTTTAGCGGCATCTGAACACGGATGCCGTTGACCTCAACTTCGTGACGCTCGATATCCATGTGCACGCCACCGGCCTCGAGCACGTTGCCAATCTCGACCTGAGGGTCGACCCCCCTGCGAAGAACAGCCCTGATTCGAGCGAATAACTCGGCTGTTTCTGTGCCCTTAGTCACGTAATCGTCTGCACCGATCTCTAGACCTCGAACTTTATCGAACGGACTCTCTTTCGCGCTGTGCATGATTATGCGAACGTTAGATGTTTTTCTGATCTGCTGGCAGACGTCGTTGCCGTTGATTTTCGGCAGCATGAGGTCAAGCAGAATTAGGTCTGGTTTTTCGGCCTTGAACTGGCTGAGCGCTTCTTCACCATCCGAGGCCTCGCAAACCTCGTAGCCCTCTTTCTTTAGCTGATAAACCAGCGGATCTCTGAAGCCAACCTCATCTTCTACAACCAGAATTTTTGTCATTTGGTGTCCTCACTGCTTGCAGTTAGCGGAAGTGTCAGGGTGAAAGTGCTGCCGAGTCCTGGCTTTGAGAAGACCGAAATCTCTCCGCCGTGATTGAGCGCGATGTGCTTGACGATGGCCAACCCGAGACCGGTGCCACCAGTCTCGCGGGAGCGCGACGGATCTACTCGGTAGAAGCGTTCAAAGATTCGAGCCTGGTCTTCGAGGGCGATTCCCACTCCGCTGTCTGTGACAACTATTTCGGCAAAATTGTCTACTCGCTTAAGCGAGATTCCTACCTGACCGCCGGGGTCGCTGTAGTTAATCGCGTTTTCGAAAAGGTTTGTAATCGCAGTTGCAATCTGTTCGTAACTGACATCAATAAAAATTGAATCATCCAGATCTGCAACGAGTCGCATGTTCTTTGAGTCAGCGAGAATGCGCACGCGCTCGAGTGAATCAGAAATCAAGTCGGCAAGTCGGCACTCGGCAGAGTTCTTGACTTCGGTTGCCGCCTGAAGTCTAGATAACTCAATGATCTCTTGCACGATGTGACCGAGACGCGATGCCTCGCGCTGCAGACTCGAAGCAAATTTCAGAACTGCTTCGGGGTCGTCTGTTGCGCCCTGAAGAGTCTCGGCAAGCAAACCGATTGCCCCGATTGGAGTCTTGAGTTCGTGAGATATATTGGCAACAAAGTCGCGGCGAGTTTCATCGAGCCTTCTAGCCTCTGTGCGATCTTCAAGCGTGAGAATCACATACCCGGAGCCAAGCGGCGCTGCTGTTGCAAGAACCCAAACTTTTGCTGCTCGGCCACCGACATTGATTGCGCCTTCAACTCTTTGACTCGATTTTGTTGATCGCGCTAGGTCAATCAGCGACAACAACTCGAGTTCAATGAGCGCTCTATCGCGCTGAAGCCCAAAATCTTCAGCTGCCGTCGTCGCTTGCACCATGACATTGGAGTCATCGACAACCACCGCGGCAGTCTGAAGTGCCTCGAGAACCTCGACGGCTACCTGTGCCGTCTGCATCGTGTTTGAGCTGTTCACCCTTCTAGATTAGGGCGAATTAACTCGGTAAACTCGGTCGAGTAGCGCCAAATCTAGCCAATTGGGCGAAAGTTCTGTGTCTGTTTGGCATTTGTTAACTTAGGAGTGAAAAAGTCGATGGCAGATGAAGTAACGAAGGGTTCAGTCATGCGCGAGGTTTTTCAAACACAGCTTCAAGAGGT
>CAZSRJ010000044.1:1096-3833 GCA_964609235.1 uncultured Rhodoluna sp. | reverse complement strand
CAATCGCCGACCAAACCGGTAACAAGGCGCTGGCTCTCGACGAGCTGGTTATTCGCATTCTGGCCAAGCAGTCGCCGGTTGCTCGCGACCTTCGCATTTTGGTTTCAGCCCTGAGAATCTCTGCATCGCTCGAGCGCATGGGTGCGCTCTCTGGCCACATTGCCGCCATCGCTCGCTACCGTTTTCCGGGCTCGGCCGTTCCGGCCACTTTGATTGACACCTTCCGAGAGATGGGCGAACTTGACGTTAAGCTCGCGAGAAAGTGCGTGCAGCTGCTGCAAAACACCGACGTTGACTTTGCTCGTGAGATTCAGGCTGAAGACGCTCGCGTAGATGAATTGCACCGCCACATCTTCGACGTGGTTCTAGCAGACGACTGGAAAGAAAACGCCATGTTCACAGTTGACGTGACGCTTGCCTCGCGCTACCACGAGCGTTTCGCAGATCACGTTGTTGACATCAGCGCAAAGGTTTCTTACCTCACCACCGGTGAGTGGAACGAGACCGACTAGTTCTTAGCGCCCTGCGCGGCAACCGCAGCAGCACCGGCTGCCGCCGCCTCTGGGTCAAGGTATCTTCCGCCCTTGACCAGCGGCTTGAAGTTTTCATCTAGTTCGTAAACCAATGGAATTCCAGTTGGAATGTTTAGCTCTGCAATGTCTTCGTCAGATATTCCATCTAGGTGCTTGACCAAAGCGCGAAGTGAGTTTCCGTGCGCTGTAACCAACACGGTCTTGCCGGCTTTTAGATCTGGCTGAATGTCGCTAAGCCAAAACGGCAGCATGCGCTCGAGCACATCCTTGAGGCATTCGGTCTTCGGAATCTCTTTCACATCTGCGTAGCGCTCGTCGTGAGCCTGCGAGTATCTGTCGTTGTCGTCGATTGGCGGCGGTGGCACATCGAAGCTTCGACGCCAGGTCTGAAACTGCTCTGGGCCATACTCGGCAAGCGTCTGCGCCTTGTCTTTGCCCTGCAGAGCACCGTAGTGACGCTCGTTGAGACGCCAGTCACGCTTGACATCTATCCATGAGCGGTTGGCCGCATCGAGCGCGATGTGTGCCGTGTTGATGGCTCGCTTCAAACGCGATGTGTAAAGCAAATCTGGCTTGATGCCCGACTCTGCAAGCAACTCGCCCGCACGCTTCGCTTCGGCCCTGCCCTGGTCGCTCAGGTCGACATCGACCCATCCGGTGAAGAGGTTCTGTTGGTTCCAGACACTGTTGCCGTGTCGAAGCAAAATCAAGGTGTATTTGGCGGTCATGCCTTCATTTTAGTCGGCGACCTCTGCGGTCACGGGCATTAGGTTAGAGCAGTGGCAGGCACGAAACCAACCGGAGTTGCAACTCGTGGAACGACGAATCCGAATCGTCTTCGACGGGTTGATCGATTTATTTCAACGGTGCCCGCACTTCGAAAAACAGACGCCGTGGTTGTTGATCTCGGATTCGGTGCGAGTGCAATCACCGCAATCGAATTGCTTAGTCGGCTAAGTCGAGTGAACAACTCACTGCATGTTGTCGGTGTCGAAATTGAGCGCGAGCGCGTGGAGCGTGCCTTACCTTTTGCAACAGACAAACTGCATTTCGTGCACGGTGGTTTCGAAACTCCGCTGCCCGCTGGCTTGGGTGCCACTCACGCATCGGTTATTCGCGCGTTCAACGTGCTTCGTCAATACGACGAATCAGAAGTTCTGGAAGCCTGGAAGCTAATGCAGAGTCGCTTGACCGAAGACGGCTTGCTTATCGAAGGAACCTGCGACGAGATCGGTCGCCTCAGCTGCTGGGTCACTCTCGACAGAGAAAAACCTGTTTCGCTATCAATCTCGCTTCGGCTTCGCGGTCTCGACCTGCCAAGCAAAGTTGCCGAGCGTTTGCCCAAGGTTCTGATTCACAGAAACATTGAAGGCGAAAAGATTCACGAATTTCTGGCTGCCCTCGACGCCGCTTGGCTCAAGCATTCGCCGCTCGCGGTTTTCGGTGCGTCACAGCGCTGGGTAGCCGTATGCAGAGAACTGCGATCTGCCGGTTGGCCGATGGTCGGCGATGCGAAGCGCTGGAGGCTCGGTGAGCTCAGCATTGACTGGGCAGCCGTGGCCCCGAAGCCGACGAACTAGATTTTGGGCAGCTCTGCCCTGGCATCGTCTTCACTCATGCCGCTGGCGCAAAGCAGGTCAACCAGCATCGGGCGAAGCAGCAAAAGAACGCTTGCCTCGGTTAGCTGGTCAGCAATGCCGAATCGCTTCGGGTCGAGCTGGCGAATGACCTCTGTGAACTGCTCCTGAGCCTGAATGCGCTTCTCGGGCTGCTCTAGCCCCTCGGCAAGCAGGCTCACGCCTTGGCTTATCTGCTCGAGCAAATCGGCTAGGTATGGGCGTTTTTGCCCGTCGCGAAGCAAAAAGTCGACCCTGCGCACCACGACTCGCAGGTTGCGCATGGCGAGATCCATGCCCCTGAAGAGTCGCACCTGGTCTGAAAGGTCTTCGCGATGCTTGCGCATAAACGGCGAGATTCGTGATATCGAAATGGCACTGTCGAGCGACAAGCGCCAGTTTTCGACAAGCGGCTGGCTGCGGCGAATTCGAGTGAGTGTCTCGTCTGCAACTTTCACATCGACATTTAGAAGTGCGGTTCTGAGTGATGACAGAGAAGTAAGGAACAAGTCAAAAAGACGATCGCCGTCTTTGATTGCCATCGCTCGTGGATTTCTAGGAATTAGTGCGGTAACTGCTAGGGCAACT
>CAZSRJ010000044.1:0-1086 GCA_964609235.1 uncultured Rhodoluna sp. | reverse complement strand
ACTAGACCACCGATGATTCCATCGACGCTTCGCACGTAAACGCCACCCTCGGGTGGTGGCAGAAGAAACACGAGCATCGATTGGATTCCTACCGTGAGTGCGAACGCAGCACTCGGATTCACAAATCGAGCAAGAGTGAAGCAGATGAGCAAGACAGCTGCCATCTGCCAAAGACCCTGACCAAAAAAGTTGAGCAAAGTTTCGCTTAGCGCAATTCCAAAAATCATTCCGGCGGCGGTTTCGAGCACTCGTCGCGGCCGAGCGTCACGCGTGAATCCGAGAGAGGTGATGCTAACCGTGACAGCAAGAAGAGGTATCGCGTGACCGAGGCCGTAGTGAGAAATCGAATAACCGATCAGCGCCGCGAGAGTGATTTGCAGAATTGGTGCGATTGATTCGATAACCCGCTGGATCGAGTCTTTGAAACTCCAGTGCAACTTTGGCTTGCGCAACTACTTTCCCATCAGATTGGCGCGCTTCTCTTTCATGTTGGCAGCGGCGCCGGCAGTCGGAGGCACGATGGTCTCTTGATTTGCAGAGATTTCGCCGCCCTCGGTTTTCACAAATAGAGCGTCTGACTCATTAACGTTTCTTGAGATGAGCGCTAACGCAATCGGACCCAACTCAAAGTGCTGCCCGATCGAAGTAATGCGTCCAACCTCAGAATCGCCGCCGCTCACGAACACCTTGTCGCCGGCCATTGCCAGAGAGTGCCCAGAGCCGTCGAGGTTCAGCAACGTTAGCCTGCGCGGCGGGTGCCCGAGATTGTGCGGTTTGGCAAGGGCTTCCTGCCCGCGGTGACGGCCCTGCGGGAGGTGAACCGCGCTGCTGAGCCAGTCGAGCTCGTGCGGCAGGGTCTTTTCGTCAATTTCGTTTGGCTGGGCTGGGCGGTGCGCCGCAACCCTCAGCGCCTCCAGTGCCAGCGCGCCGGCCTGTGGCTTGTCGGCGAGCACGTCGTCTAGCGAGGCCTTAGAAACCAGAGACAAGAAGAAGTTCCAGGCGCCGCGCTTGTTGCGCCCATCGGTTGCCGCATAGCGAACACTTCCAACGGGGTCGGCCATCCATGGGTCTTGCCAAACCAACTGC
>CAZSRJ010000043.1:1371-6388 GCA_964609235.1 uncultured Rhodoluna sp. | reverse complement strand
CTGAGCTACGGCGAGGTTGAGATGGGCAAGCCGTTCGAGGCAAACTCGGCCGGGTGGGCCAAGAAACTCGCCGAGGCAAGCCTTTCCGCAGCGTTTGGCAATGACAGCGTTGACATTGGCATTGGCGGATCGATTCCGTTTATCGCCGACCTGCTGGAGGTTTTTCCGGCCGCTCAGATTTTGGTCACCGGGGTTGAAGATGCCGACTCAAGGGCGCACAGCCCAAACGAGTCGGTGCATGTCGATACGCTTCGGGGAGCTATGGTTGCCGAAAGCCTCTTTCTAATAAAAGGGAATGACCTAAGGGTCAACTAGGTTCTAAACTTAAGGTCTAAGCGGCCTTACAGAGGAGATTTCATGTCAGACACACTAAGTCACGAGGTAACCCTCACCGACATCGCTCGCGATCGCGTGAAGGCTCTCTTTCAAGCTCAGGGGCTAGCTGCCGATGTTCGTCTTCGCATCGAAGTGAAACTAGGCGGTTGCGCCGGTTTTCAGTACGACCTGTTTCCAGACGAAGAACTAACCGAGACCGATTTGGTTCGCGATTTCGATGGCCTAGAGGTTGTAGTTGACCAGAAGAGCGCAAACTACCTCGTTGGAGCCACAATCGACTTCGAAGACACCATCATGAAGCAGGGGCTAACAATCGACAATCCAAATGCAACCGGCTCCTGTGCCTGCGGCAGCTCGTTCAACTAATTTTTCACGGATGTCCGGCCTCAAAATGAGGCCGGATTTCTGCTTTAACCTTTGATTTTTCGGCGTTTTCAGCCCGTTCGGGCTAAGTCGGAGCGTAGGATAAATAAGTAATCGTTTTGCACCTGAAGGGCGAATTGTGCGTCGCAAAAATGCGTTTAGATGGGTGTCGTTGCCTCTGGCAGCCACTCTCATTTTGGTCTTATCCGGATGTTCCTCTTATGAATTCTCTCGAGGATTCTTGCCAGGTGAGCCAGGCGTAACGAACCACACCGACATGATTGTCAACTTTTGGAACGGCTCTTGGATCGTGCTTTGGGCAGTTGGACTAATCGCCTGGGGCCTAATGTTTTACGCGGTTATCGTCTACCGCCGTCGCAAGGGCGATAACACAATGCCTCCGCAGATGCGCTACAACAACCCAATCGAAGCCCTTTTCACTGTTGTTCCACTGGTTTTGGTTATTGGTTTCTTTGCATTCACCGCAGACACCATGGAGAAGATCGAGAAGCCAGTCGATTCAGAACTTCACATTCAGGTCATCGGTAAGCAGTGGAGCTGGGACTTCAACTACAAAGACAATAACGTTTACGAGACCGGCATCCAGTCGCAATTTGATGGCGAACTAGGCAGCGAAGCGGCTCTGCCGACCCTCTATCTGCCAGTTAACACCTCGGTTGAAATCGAGTTGAACTCTCGCGACGTCGTGCACTCTTTCTGGGTCATCGACTTCTTGTACAAGAAAGACACTTTCCCTGGCAAGACCAACTACATGTATTTCACTCCGCAGCGAGAAGGCACCTATCAGGGCAAGTGTGCCGAACTCTGTGGCGAGTACCACTCGATGATGCTCTTCAACGTGAAAGTGGTCTCGCGAGCCGAATTTGATTCACAGATGGCAGCTTTGGCCGCCAAGGGTAACACCGGTCAGCTCGACAGCAGCTACGACCGAAACCTAAATCTTCCGGGCAATGGCTCAGACAGCAAGGGATAAAGATCATGGCGACCGCAACTAAAACCGCTCCTTCTGCGTCGATGCAAAAGAAGTCAAAGGGAAGAATCGTTGTCGACTGGCTAACCACCACCGACCACAAGAAAATCGGTTACTTATACCTGATCACCTCGTTCATTTACTTTCTAATCGCGGGTGTCATGGCACTGGTTATCCGTGCTCAGCTCGCTGCACCGGGCCTAGAAATCGTTCAGACCAAAGAGCAGTACAACCAGCTCTTCACCATGCACGGCACAATCATGCTGTTGATGTTCGCGACGCCGCTATTTGCGGCTTTTGCAAACATCTTGATGCCAGTTCAAATCGGTGCACCCGACGTCGCGTTTCCGCGCCTAAACGCGGTTGCATACTGGTTCTATTCATTCGGTTCGTTTATCGCGGTCGCCGGATTCTTCACGCCTCAGGGTGCAGCCAGCTTCGGTTGGTTCGCCTACGCTCCGCTATCTAGCGCAACCTTTTCGCCAGGACTCGGTGGCGACCTGTGGGTCTTCGGTCTCGCGCTCAGCGGTTTCGGAACCATCATGGGTGGTGTCAACTTCATCACCACGATTTTGACAATGCGCGCACCCGGCATGACCATGTTCCGCATGCCGATCTTCACTTGGAACACTCTCGTTACCTCGATTCTCGTCATCATGTGTTTCCCACCTCTAGCGGCAGCACTATTTGCTCTTGGTGCAGACAGGCGACTTGACGCACACATTTTCGACCCCGCTAACGGCGGCCCGATGCTTTGGCAGCACCTGTTCTGGTTCTTCGGACACCCCGAGGTTTACATCCTTGCGCTGCCGTTCTTCGGAATCGTCTCGGAGATCTTCCCGGTATTCAGCCGAAAGCCGATTTTCGGTTACAAGACTTTGGTCTTCGCAACCATTGCAATCGCGGCGCTATCGATGACTGTTTGGGCTCACCACATGTATGTCACCGGTGGTGTGCTGCTTCCATTCTTCGCATTCACGACAATGCTCATTGCGGTTCCGACCGGTGTGAAAATATTCAACTGGATAGGCACGATGTGGAAGGGCTCCATATCGTACGAGACACCGATGCTTTACTCGCTTGGCTTCTTGACCACATTCATCTTCGGTGGTCTAACCGGTGTAATCCTTGCATCGCCAACGCTCGACTTCCACTTGAGTGACAGCTACTTCGTGGTTGCGCACTTCCACTACGTGGTCTTCGGAACAGTTGTGTTTGCCATGTTTGCCGGAATTTACTTCTGGTATCCAAAGATGACCGGAAAGATGCTCAACGAGCGTCTAGGCAAGATTCAGTTCTGGCTATTGTTCGTTGGTTTCCACGCGACATTCCTGATTCAGCACTGGCTCGGCGTGATCGGCATGCCTCGCCGTTACGCAACATACCTGCCTGAAGATGGCTTCGCCTGGATGAACCTGGTGTCAACCGTCGGTTCGGCCTTCCTGGCGATCTCGATTCTGCCGTTCCTCTGGAACATCTACATCACCTACAAGCGAGGCGTGAAGACAACCCTCAACGACCCTTGGGGTTACGGACGATCGTTGGAGTGGGCTACAGAATCACCTTTCCCTCGTCACAACTTCACCTCTATGCCTCGCGTTCGTTCAGAGTCTCCTGCGTTTGACCTAAACCACCCGGAGTACGCCGCGCCAGAGGCAAAAGCAGACGCGAAGAAGAAGGGCTAAACCGCAATGAAGTTCAACGCTAATTTGATGTGGCTACTGACCATCTTCTACATCGCTGCCGCAGCTGGCTACATCGTCTGGTATGGAAACACTCACCAGGGTGGTTTTGAGCCAATCGGAAGCGCCGCCATCGCCATGTTGGCAATCATGTGTGCCTTCCTGGCTTTCTATCTGCAGATGACCGCCAAGCGTCAGGGGCAGGTTCCAGAAGATCGTCTCGACGCTGAGGTTGAAGACGCCGACTTCGAGGTTGGCTACTTCTCACCTTGGAGCTGGTGGCCGCTGTTTCTCGGTCTGTTTGCCGCGATTTGTTTCGCAGCGCTGGCAGTTGGCTGGTGGCTTTTCTTCATCGGCTTCCCACTAGCCATGATCGCGCTAATTGGCTTCGTGTTTGAACGCAGCCGCGGGCTAAACGCCCACTAATCGGCTAACGACACTAGCAATTGGTTAGCCTGCGCAGGTGAAGCGATTCTTATCTTCACCACTCCGGGCAGTTCTTCGAAAAGTTCTTGGTAGCGTCGGCGATTGTTTGCGTGGGTAGCCCAAGCCCACAGGAGAATGTTTTTCTCGGCGTTCAAATTGAGTAAGTTGGCCGCAGTTTCGCGATTGCCGTTCCATAGCTTCTTTCGGCTGATCACTCGCCAAAGAGTTCTTCTGATGATTCGCTGCATTACAAACCATCGAGGATAGTCGAGCCAAATCAGATGCGTTACGCGAGCATCCATGATTTGCCTGAGCCGTGAATAGTTTCCGTCGACTACCCAATCGGATTTTGAAACAAATTCTGAGACCTGAGCCTTGAATATCTGATCTGGAAGGGGAGTCCAGTTTGCCTGGTGAAAGATTGAGTCAAGCTCGAGGTGTTCAAGATTTAGTTTGGCAGACAAGGCTCGAGCCAGTGTTGACTTGCCAGATCCAGATGTGCCAACAATCTGAATTCGATAGTTAGTCAAGGTTCGAATCAGCCCAGACCACAAGCGCGTCATGGTGAAATTTTGCTAGCCCCGCGTTCAACTCTTCGTAAGCGTCTCTGTATGGCGATGGAAGAAGGTAGCTCTGCGCAAGAGCCTTGTAGGCCGCCCGAGTAGGGGTCCAGAACATCGAGCAAAACTCGTAGTGCTCTTTGGCTAGCGCTTGAACTGCTTGACTATCCGCCGCTAGCCCGTCGAGCTGAGCCGACTTGAACTTCTGGGTCAGAGCACCAAACTGCTGTGTGAACTGACTGTTCTGTTCAGCGCTGAAGTTATTCGAATAGGCCGAGCCATGAAGGCCGATGGGTTCAAAATCACGCACTTGTAAAGTTTAGGCGAAAAGCAAATCGCCCCACCAATTGGCGGGGCGATTTGCGTTGATCGGGTTACTTCTTTTTCGGAGTTGCCTTCTTTGCAGCAGGCTTCTTCGCGGCCGTTTTCTTCGCGGCTGGCTTCTTGGCTACCGTCTTCTTGGTCGCAGCCTTTTTCGCAGCTGGCTTCTTTGGCGTTGCTGGCTTTTTCGAGGCAGCCGGTTTCTTCGGCGCAGCAGGCTTCTTAGGCGCAGCCTTCTTTGCTGTGCTCTTGGCGGCTGTAATCGCCTTCACCGGCTTGCTGGCCGTCACTTTGCCTGCTACCGCCTCTGAGTGGCCGTGGTTGGCTTCCTCTAGCTC
>CAZSRJ010000043.1:0-1361 GCA_964609235.1 uncultured Rhodoluna sp. | reverse complement strand
CCGTCTTCTTGGCCGCAGCCTTTTTCGCGGCTGGTTTCTTTGGCGTAGCTGGCTTTTTCGCTGCAGTCGGTTTCTTCGGCGCCGCAGGCTTCTTAGGTGCAGCCTTCTTGGCGGCGCTATTGGCTGCGATCGCCTTAACCGGGTTGCTGGCCGCAACTGTGCCTGCTAGAGCATCTGAGTGGCCGTGGTTGGCTTCGTCTAGCTCTAGCTGGGTCACAGGAGAAACGCGATCCTGGAAGTAGAACTTCGAAAGCGATGCACGGATGCGTGCCGAGATCGTAATCTTGCCTTCAGCATTTGGCCTGGCAAGCGTTGGCACGTAGCTCTTGAAGTCAACCAACTTGTACATCTCATACTTGTCGAGTGGCTCGTGAACTTCCATGAACTCACCGTGAGGCAAACGCACGATTCTTCCAGACTCGCGACCGTGCAGCACGATTTCGCGATCCTTGCGCTGAAGTGCTAGAGCAATTCGCTTGGTCACCCAGAAGGCGAGCACAGGGCCTGCAAACAGCAAGATCTGCATTGTGATTAGCACGTGGTTTAGCGAAACCATGAAGTGAGTCGCGATCAAGTCTGTCGCGGCTCCGGCCCAGAGTACCGCGTAGAAGGTCACACCGGCAGCACCAATTGCGGTGCGAACAGGAGCGTTTCTTGGGCGGTCAAGCACGTGGTGTTCGCGGTCATCTCCGGTAACCCACTTCTCGATGAATGGGTAGGCACCAACGAGTCCCAAGAACAAGAGGCTGATTACAAGCGGAACCAGAATATTCATTGACCAGGTTCCACCTAGAGCAACGAACTCCCAACCGCTTGGAACGAGTCGAAGAGCGCCGTCTAGCCAACCGATGTACCAGTCAGGCTGTGTTCCCGCAGAAACAGGGGAGGGGTCGTAGCCTCCATAGTTCCAAATCGGGTTCACGGTGAAGGTCGCAGAGATCAACATGATGACGCCGAATACGATGAAGAAGAATCCACCGGCCTTAGCAACGTAAACCGGTGCCAAAGGATAACCAACTACGTTGGTGTCTTTGCGGCCCGGACCCGAGTAGTGGGTGTGCTTGTGAATGACAACCATGAAGAGGTGCACAGCGAGCAAAAGAATAATGAGTGCAGGAATGATCATGATGTGCAGGCTGTAAAGTCTTGCAACAACCAAGTGACCTGGGAACTCTCCGCCGAACAAGAGCGAAGAAACGTGGCTTCCAATTACGGGAATTCCCTTGATCATGCCGTCGATGATGCGAAGACCGTTTCCTGAGAGCAAGTCGTCTGGAAGCGAGTAACCGGTGAAGCCACCAGCCATACCCATTACGAACAAGAAGAATCCGACTAGCCAGTTGATTTCGCGTGGCTTGCGG
>CAZSRJ010000042.1:0-6391 GCA_964609235.1 uncultured Rhodoluna sp. | reverse complement strand
GCAGTGGCAAAACGCAATTCGCGCGGTGAAGTTCACCAGCTCAACTGCGGGTGCGAACCGAACCATCGAGTTTCACCTCAAGCCCACTGCCGGCTATAACTACGACAACATGCACTTCTACCAGTGGGTGAGTGGAACAGTATCAACCGGTGATGTGGCAATCTCTAATGCTGCGGGCTATGCATACAAAGGCATGCAGGGATACCTCACCACAATCACCAGCGCAGCTGAAAACGCATTTGTCTACGCGCTATCTGGCAACCTCGGAACTTGGTTAGGTGCCACGCAGGTAACTACAAATAGCAATAACTGGAGATGGTCGGTTGGCCCTGAGTCGGGCACCCAGTTCTCATCGGGGGCAACCTCAACCGGCGGCATGTATGTCAACTGGTGGGCTGGTGAGCCAAACAATTCGGCCAACTATCTCTTTATGACTACCCAAGGAACCTGGGATGACCTAGTGGGCAGTCAAAGCGGTGCTTATTACAACTCTGGCAACGTAATTGAATACGGCAGCCAGACCTCGGGTGACCCGGCGACAAGCATCTTGAAGGTCACCGCCAGCATGAGCGTTGACGCCACCCCGCCGACCGCCACTTTGGCTGCGAGCTCGGCAACTGGCAGCACCAACACCAACACCTTCACGATCACTGCTTCGGCAGTGGGCATCGACTGTTCGACGATTAGCCCAACCGCGGGAACAGACTTTACCTTCAGTGCAAACATCTCGAGTATCTCGGTTGCTCAGACTTCAACCACAGTTTGCACTATCACCGTGAACAGCACGGTTGCGTCTGGCACCACCGCATCGGTCACGCTTACTAAAGCCGGCACCTTTGCATATTTAGGACAAAACGGAATCAGCGGAACAATGGCCACGGCTTCTGCAAGCACCAGCGTGACAATTGCCGACAGCATTCCACCGGTGCTTACGTTTACATCTCAGCCCGGTGCATACTCGACAACCGCCACCCTGACTTACAACTTCTCGGTGAGCGAGGCTATTCAATCGGCGACGCTAGTTGCAAACTCATTCACCTTTACCGGCTCTTGCACAATTGGTGCACCAACACTTGTTAGCGGTTTGAACTACACAATCACTCTTTCTGCATGCACCGACTCAACCGGTGTTCTGTCGCTCAAGGCAAGCACACTTCGAGACACCGCCGGAAACTTTGCGGCAGCTGTTTCATCTAACTCGACCATCATCGATCGCACGGCACCGACAGCTTCGTTCACCACCAAGCCGGGTGCTTACACAACTTCACTAGCAAACACTGCTTATGTCGTGACTTTCAGCGAAGCCGTTACCAACATGAACTCGACGAAACTTTCGATTTCGGGCAGCGGATGTCAAATCGTCAACTTCGTCGCAAACAGTTCAACCGTTTATTCTTTCGAAGTTAGCTCTTGCGCCAACGGCGTCACCTCCACCGTAACCCTCGCTTCGGGTGCGGGCACCGACGTGGCCGGCAACATCGGCCCTGCTAGCTCACTGCCAACTTCAACCATCATCGACGCCACCGCGCCATCGGTGGTTACCTGGTCAAACAGCCAGGCCGCCCTTACCAACGCGGCTACCCTCACCTACACGCTTACTTTTAATGAGGCGGTCTCTGGGCTAGCAGCAGCTGACTTCACAATCACCGGATGCGCCTCGACACCAACCATCTCGACCACAAACAGCATCACTTACACGATCACACTCAGCGGTTGCACCAGCGGAAGCACAGTCTCGGTTGGTATCTCATCACTCGTGGTGGTCGACCAAGCTGGCACAGCAAACACTGCGCCTTCACAAAGCGCAATCTCTCGCACGCTCGATTTCGTTGCACCGGTTGTTTCGTGGGGTTCGAACCCACCGAGCCCAACCAAGTTGAACAGCACATTCTCGATTCAGTTCAGTGAAGAGGTAGTTGGTTTCGGTGTCAACGACATCACTAACACCGGCACGTTGCCTGGATACACGGCTAATGCCCAAGGTTGCGTATTTACACTGACGACGATTGTGCCAGGGTTTACGTATTCGGTAGAAGTGTCTTCGTGCAGTGATGGGTATTTACTTCCGGTTATCACAGCAAACTCTGTAACCGACGTTGCTGGCAACGCCGGACCACTAGCTAGCCCAAGCGCCGATCGCACGGCCGGACCCATCGTTGTCGACCGCACCGCGCCGGTTGCAAGTTTCACGAGCACGCCACCTGCTCGCACCAATGGCACACTCACCTATGTTTTGAGTTTCAACGAGGCAATCATTACAACCGCAAACGCGCCCGAAAGTTTGATGCCCGATGATTTTACTAATGCCGGCAGTGCCACCGGATGTGCGATAGGTGTTGCACCTATTGCCAACACCAACAACTACACGGTCACACTTTCTTCTTGCAGCAACGGAACGGTCAGCCTGACCCTTGCAGATGACGCGGTGCAAGACATCGCAACTAACGCCGGTCAAGTTGGAATCATCGCAGCCGGTGTAACGGTTGACAACACAGCACCCACCGCAAACTTCACAACAGCACCGGGTGCTTACACGACTGCAACCTCAACGCGAATCGTTGTCACGTTCAGCGAGTCGGTCACCGGCATCACGGCTTCAACATTCACTCGCACGGGCAGCGGTTGTGTTATCTCGGCATTCAGCGCAACCAGCGCGAGCGTTTACCAGTTCGACCTCTCTGGCTGTGCCGATGGTGCAACCGGCAGCGTGACTCTGCCAGCAAACTCGGCTACCGACCTCGCTGGCAACCAGGGCCCAGCTACCGCCTTGAGCGTTAGCACCATTTTCGACCGCACGGCACCGAACGTCGCGAGTTTCACCACTGCGCTAACCAGCCCAACGAACGCCAACCCGCTCAGTTACAACCTGGCCTTCAGCGAGGCCGTTACCGGCTTGGCTCCGAGCGATTTCGTGGTGACCAATTGTTCTGTGACCCCTGCATTCACAGCAATCAACGCCTCGACCTACACGGTCACGCTGTCTGGCTGTGCTACTGCGGCGACGGTGGGAATCAGTATCAATTCGAACCTTGTGGCCGATCTGGCTGGTAACACGGGCGCAACGGCCAACACTGCGGCGCCGAACCTCACTACCGACTATGTGCAGCCGACAATCGTGAGCTTCACTACGGCACACCCGGCAACCACAAACGCCAACCCCTTGGTTTACAGCCTCGTCTTCAGTGAGGCAGTTTCAGGGCTAACTAGCACAGACTTTGCAATTACCGGATGTTCTTCGACACCAGCGGTGACCACCTCGAACAACATCACCTACACAATCTCGTTGAGTGGCTGCAACAGCGCTGCCACTGTTGTTGCAGCCCTCAACGTAACCATCACAGATGCCGCCGGAAACTCTCTAGGCGGAACAGTTCCGAGTGCGATTACTTTGCTCACCGATTACATCGCACCGACATTCAGTTGGGGTTCAGCACCACCGTCACCAACCAGAGTCGATAGCACCTACACAATCGCGTTTAGCGAATGGGTCAGTTCGATTTCACAGTCGATGTTCACAAACTCTGGCACGGCAACCGGATGTAACTTCACGGTCACTGCGATTGTTTTGAACTACCAGTATTCGATTGTTGCCGATTCGTGCAGCGACGGAACTCTTGCACCGCTGCTAAATGTAAACATGGTGACCGACGCGGGAACCAACAAACCAGCTAGCACTGGAGCCACCGGGCCAACAGTTGTTGTCGATCGCGCTGCTCCGATTGCAACCTTTGTTGCAAACCCTGCGGCGCGCACCCACGGCACGCTAACCTACACATTGCGTTTCAACGAGGCAATCAACACCACAGTCGGCAACCCTAACGCTCTAAGCAATAGCGACTTTACTTATTCGGGCACAGCCACCGGCTGCCAGATTTCGATTGCACCCGTTGCCGCAACCAACGACTACACAATCACGGTTACCAACTGCACCGACGGCACCTTTATCTTGCTGTTAAACGATGAAGCCGTTACCGACATCGCTGGAAACACCGGCCAACTCGGAATCATCGCCGCGGGTTCAACCATCGACAGCACTCCTGCAACCGCAACAATCACAACGGTTCAGACCTCGCCAACCAACAGCGTCTTCATCACCTACAACATCGTGTTCAACGAGATTGTCACCGGGCTAACCGGTGACTCAACCGACTTCACCCTTGGCGGCACCGGCTGTGTCTTCGGCCCCCTAACCGGCTCGGGCACTACCCACAGCCTGCGCCTCAACGGCTGTGCCGATGGCGCCAGCTCAACCCTGACTCTCAAGGCCAACGCGGTGCAAGACCGCTCGCTGGTTGCCGGTGTCGGAAACCTAAGCCCGGCCGCAGCAACCAACTCGGCAGTTGCAACTCTGCTCGACTTCACTCCCGCAACAGTCACCTACACAACCCCGGCGACAACCGATAACGACGGTTTGATTTCGATAGTTGCAACCTTCGACGAGCCGGTGATGAATGTTGACGCGGCTGACTTCACCAACATCGGCACAGCAAGTGTTGGCACAATCTCGATGACTCAGCAGAGTTCAACTCAGTTCACACTCAGCACCACCGCACTGACCAACGGAAACATCAAGTTGTCACTCACCGGATCAATTACTGACATCGCCGGTAACGTTTCGCCGGGCATGAGTGTTGCATCGTTCGACTCGAGTGCAGCAACAGTTGTGGTTACCGGTTTGGCTGGTGGATTCTCAACTTCACCAGCATCAGTGGTGCGTGCTGCACCAGAATATGTTTTGACTTTCGCTCGACCAGTTACCGGTTTGTTGGCCAACGACTTCATCGTGCGCGCTGGTTCGGGTTGTGTTCCAACAATCACCGCGGTTAGCACTTCGATCTACAACATCACGCTCAACTCTTGTGTCGACGGCGAGGTAACTCTCGCGTTGCGTGAAGGTGCGGTCACCGATGCTTATGCATTGACCAACACAATCAAGACCGCTGCCGCAACGGTGCTCGACACCACGCGACCAACCGCAACCGTTACCTTGCGCAATGGTTCGCTATTCACCGGTCGCCACATCTTTGACGTCGTCTTTAGTGAACCGGTGCTCGGTCTAACAGCGCAAGACTTCACGATTCCGGTTGGCGTCAACGCAGCGGGCTGTGCGATTAGCGGGCCAAACGGAACCGGCGCAAACTACACCGTGAACCTAAACGGTTGCGCTAACGGAACCTTCGCCCTCGCACTGCGCGACACCGCCGTGGTAGACATCGCAGGCAACAGCGGCCCAATTGCGCTCGTGGCTAGCACTACCGAGACTCAGGCCAAGCCTGTGCCGGTGGCAGCCGTTCAAGCCGGAACACCGCCAACGGTTCTGCTCGCGGTGGCCCCAACTCGCATGTTTGGCGACCTTCCGGCGGGCACCCAGCAGACCCTGCTTGCCGCCAAGATCGTGGTTGGTGACGGCTCTGCACCTTCTGTGACAGTGGCAACCGACGTCAAGCAGCTTGCGCCAACCGACGAAGTAACAATCACCAATAACCAGACGGTTAATGCCGGTGACCGCATCTCGCTCTCGATTGAGGCATCGGTTTCAGCATCGGCGCAACTTGACGCCGTTGGTTTCATGGAGATCAATGGCACATGGATTTACCTGGGTCGCCAACCTTTCACCGGAAACTTTGTGACAACTCAGCCGATGACTTTCGCCGAGCCAGGCACATACATTTTGAAGATCGTGCTTATCGACAAGACCACTGTGCTGACAATGTCGGCATTGAAGGCAAAAATCTTCAAGCCGAAGCAGTTCGATGCGGTTCCGATAATTCCGAACCTAATTAAGACCAAGCAGGTGCCGCTCACATTTAGAGCTGCAGCACTAACCGCACAACAGACAAACGTTGGCGACAAGCAGATCACAATCAACCTCACGGTTGTCACACCACAAACCGGACTCCCAACTCTTGTTCAGCCTGCGCCACCTCCGCCTGCCGCGCCAATTGTTACGCCTACGCCGACACCTACGCCTACGCCAACACCTACGGCAACACCAACACCTACTCGCACGCCGACGGCAACACCAACGCCAACCGTTCGACCAACGGTTGCGCCAACACCAACTCGCACTCCGACACCAGTTGTTACACCAAGTGCGAGTGCAAGTGTTGCACCTTCGGTAACTCCGACAGCAAGTGCGTCACCTTCTGCTGCACCAACTTCAAACGTTGCCGCTTCGGCGACTCCAACCGTTGCGCCGATTGTTCCTGCGCCTAATGTTCCGGTTGCCCCGCAACCCACCGAACCTCCGGCACCGGTGAATGTCGTTGCGCCACTAGCGATTCCAACAATTGAGCCTGGCGCACCTGTTGCCAACCCGGCTATCGGTGCTACCGGTGATGACAATGCTCCGCCGGTTGCCTTCGACCCACTCGGCTCACAGGCCGCCGTT
>CAZSRJ010000041.1:0-6540 GCA_964609235.1 uncultured Rhodoluna sp. | reverse complement strand
CGCGTATCGCTTTCACTCAAGGCAACCCAGGAAGACCCATGGGCCGTGTTTGCTCGCACCCACGCAATCGGTCAGTACGCACCAGGCAAGGTCACCAAGTTGGTTCCATTTGGCGCATTCGTTCGCGTTGCCGATGGCATCGAAGGACTAGTTCACAGCTCGGAACTATCAGCGAAGCACATCGAGCTTGCCGAGCAGTTAGCTGCAGTGAACCAAGACGTATTCGCCAAGGTGACCGACATCGATCTAGACCGTCGCCGCATCTCACTATCGCTAAAGCAGGCAACTGTCGAGGTAGACCCAGACAGCACCGAGTTCAACCCGGCGCTCTACGGAATGGCCGCAGACTACGACGACGCGGGCCAGTACAAGTACCCTGAGGGCTTCGACTCGGCGACCAGCGAATGGAAGCCTGGCTACGAGGATGCACGCATCAAGTGGGAGAAGGAATACGCAGAGGCTCACGCCCGTTGGGAAGAGCACAAGCGCCAGGTAAAGATCGCCAACGAGGCTGCCGCCAAGTTGCCAGACGCACCTGCCGTCGACCCTGCTGCTTCTAACTCAAGCTATTCAAGTGACTCGGCCGACGAGGGAACTCTTTCAGGAGACGAGTCGCTCGCAGCACTTCGCGACCAGCTAAAGAGCGCCGAATAGGCTTCAACTTTCAGAATGCGGGTCGCGCAAGTGGCCCGCATTCTGCATTTAAGTTTCGACTGCTTAGGCTTAGAACATGTATCTAATCGGCCTAACCGGAGGCATTGCTGCCGGCAAGAGCACGGTTGCAAGGCGTTGGGTTGAGAACGGCGCTATTGAGATAGACGCAGATCAGGTTGCCCGCCAGGTGGTGGAACCTGGCACACCCGGCCTAAAGGCCATAGTCGAGAAGTTCGGTTCAGACTTACTTACCGAATCAGGTGAACTAGACCGTAAAGCGCTCGGCAAATTGATTTTCTCTGACCAGGACAAGCGCGAGCTCTTGAACTCGATTCTTCATCCGCTAATCAAAGAAAGAACTAGGCAGTTGCTCAGCGAGATGCCCGAGCAAGCAATCGTTGTTTACAACGTTCCGCTATTGGTCGAAGCCGCAGTCGACCACGCCTTCGACCTGGTAGTAACAGTTGAAGCTCCAGAAGAAGAGCAAATTCGACGCCTGGTTAGAAACCGTGGTTTGACCGAAGCCGATGCCCGCAATAGAATCGCTGCTCAAGCTAAACCGGTAGAGCGCGCTGCGCGAGCCGACCGAATTTTGAATTCAAATCAAGACATTAACCTTCTGTTGCGCGACGCTGATGCTCTTTGGAGAGAAATAGAGCAGTTGTCGATGCAAGCCGGTGCCAACTAATGCAGCCAACGCGAGCGGTCAATCGCTTCGAGGTGATTAGCGACTACAAACCTGCCGGCGACCAGCCGCAGGCGATTGCCGAGTTAACCAAGCGTCTGAACAACGGTGAACGCGATGTTGTGCTTCTTGGTGCCACTGGAACCGGAAAATCGGCGACTACCGCTTGGCTAGTTGAACAGGTGCAAAGACCAACGCTGGTTTTGGCCCATAACAAGACCCTCGCGGCACAGTTGGCTAATGAGTTCAAGCAGCTGTTGCCGAACAACGCGGTTGAATACTTCGTTAGCTACTACGACTACTACCAGCCAGAAGCATACGTTCCGCAAACCGACACCTTCATCGAGAAAGACAGTTCGATAAACGAGGAGGTCGAAAGACTTCGCTACAAGGCAACCATGAGCCTGCTGTCGCGCAGGGATGTAATCGTCGTGAGCACGGTCAGCTGCATATACGGTCTCGGCGCACCCGCTGAATATTTGAACCAGAGCGTTCCACTGCAGGTTGGTCAGCGAATCGATCGCGACGCCTTGATTAGACGGTTCGTAGAACTTCAGTACAAGCGAAACGACATCGATTTCAGCCGTGGCAACTTTCGCGTCAAAGGCGACACAATCGAGATAATTCCCGTTTACGACGAGCTAGCGACTCGAATTGAGCTATTCGGCGATGAGATTGAAGCCATCTACTCGCTGTCGCCGCTAACCGGCGAGGTGATGGGCAACCCGGCATCCGTGGCGATCTTCCCGGCCTCTTACTACGTGGCACCGGCCGAGCAAATGGGCCGCGCAATCGAGGCAATCGAACACGAAGCAATCGCTCGAGTCAAGGAGTTTGAGCAGCAGGGAAAGCTGCTCGAAGCCCAGCGCATCAAGATGAGAACCAACTTTGACCTCGAAATGATTCGAGAACTTGGCTTCTGCAGCGGAATCGAGAACTACTCGCGACACATCGATAATCGCGAACCGGGGGAAGCCCCGTCTTGTTTGCTCGACTATTTTCCAGACGACTTTCTTACGGTCATCGATGAGTCTCACGTAACCGTTCCCCAAATCGGTGCCATGCACGAGGGTGACGCCTCACGCAAACGCACGCTTGTCGAACACGGCTTCAGGCTACCTTCGGCGATGGATAACCGACCGCTTCGCTGGGATGAGTTTCAGCAGCGAGTTGGCCAGACCGTTTACCTCTCTGCGACACCTGGCAAGTATGAGCTCGGGGTTTCAGATGGTGTGGTTGAACAGATAATTAGGCCGACGGGACTCGTCGACCCGCAAATTGTGGTCAAGCCAACAAAGGGACAAATCGACGACCTGCTCGAACAGATCCGTGTTCGTGTAGCAAAAGATGAACGCGTCTTGGTGACGACCCTCACCAAGAAGATGTCTGAAGAACTAACCGACTTTCTCACCGAGGCCGGTGTGCGCGTTCGCTACCTGCACAGCGACGTAGACACTCTGCGCCGAGTTGAACTGCTTCGCGAGCTTCGCACTGGCGCCTATGACGTGCTGGTTGGAATCAACCTTCTTCGCGAGGGGTTAGACCTTCCGGAGGTTTCACTCGTATCGATACTCGATGCCGACAAGCAGGGATTCCTGCGTTCGGCAACATCGCTAATTCAGACAATTGGTCGAGCCGCTCGAAACATCAACGGCGAAGTGCACATGTATGCAGATCGGGTAACAGACGCCATGGCAAAGGCGATTGAAGAAACCGATCGTCGACGCGAAAAGCAAGTCGCATACAACCTGTCAAGGGGAGTAGACCCGCAGCCGCTTCGCAAAAAGATCGCAGACATTACCGACGACATAATGCGCGAAGAGGCCGACACCGCTGCACTAATTGCCGAGAACAAAGGCAAGAGTGGTGGCAAACTGAAGTCTGGCCTCGCGGCAACCGCGACCAAGGGCCGCAAGGGAATCGCCGGCAAGGCATACGACGAAATTCTTTCGGTAGTTATCGAGCTCGAAGCGCAAATGAAGGCAGCCGCCAGCGAACTGCAGTTCGAGTTAGCCGCACGCATCCGTGATGAAATGGTCGAATTGAAGCGCGAGCTTCGGCAAATGGAGAAGGCTGGGCACGTCGACTAGGCTGCGGGCAAACCGCAGTTAGCGATTTAGACTTCTAGGGTGTCAATTACCCCTGTAGGCAACTCGAACAAGCTCGTCGTCAAGGGCGCCCGGGTGCACAACCTAAAGAACCTAAACCTCGAGATTCCAAGAGATTCAATGGTGGTTTTCACCGGTTTGAGTGGTTCGGGAAAGTCTTCACTGGCATTCGACACAATTTTTGCCGAGGGGCAGAGACGCTACATTGAGAGCCTTTCTTCTTATGCGAGGCAGTTTCTCGGGCAGGTAGACCGCCCAGATGTCGACTTCATCGAAGGGCTCAGCCCAGCTGTGTCTATCGACCAGAAATCGACCAACCGAAACCCCCGTTCGACGGTCGGAACAATCACCGAGATTCACGATTACTTGAGGCTGCTCTGGGCGAGAATCGGCATTCCATACTGCGCCGACTGCGGCGAGAGAATCGTGAAGCAAACCCCGCAGCAAATTGTCGACCAGATTCTCGAGTTTCAAGAGGGAACGCGCTTTCAGATTCTCGCTCAGCTGGTTGACCAGAAAAAGGGTGAATTCGTAGATCTGTTCAAAGATCTGGTAAGTCAGGGCTACGCTCGCGCAGTTGTCGATGGCGAAGTTATTCAGCTAGCCGACGCCAAGCCGCTGAAGAAGACCTTCAAGCACGACATTTCGGTTGTTGTTGACCGTCTGGTTGCGAAGAAAGACATAGTTGGTCGGCTAACCGACTCGGTCGAGACAGCATTGAAATTGGCTGGCGGCAGAATCGTGATTGACCTTATCGATGAAAAGTCGGCTGCTAAGAAGACTCGTGTGTTTAGCGAGCGCATGTCGTGCCCGAACGAGCACCCTCTTGCCATCAGCGAGATTGAACCTAGAACTTTCTCATTCAACGCACCATTCGGTGCCTGCCAGGAGTGCGGCGGTCTAGGCACCAAGATGAGTGCCGACGTTGACCTAGTTATCGGTGACCCGGATGATTCGATCGCAGACGGAGTGCTGCTACCTTGGTCGACACCTCAGGGCAAGATTTACCCTTACATGACTCGAATGATGAACGGTCTTGCCACTGAACTGAAATTCAAGCTAACGACACCCTGGAACAAACTCCCCGAAGCGATTCAGCAGGCGGTTCTTTTTGGAAACAACTTCGATGTGCAGGTGAAGTGGAAGAACAAGTACGGGCGGGAGTTGCGCTACACAACGGGTTTCGAAGGCGTGATTGCCTATGTCGAGCGCAAGCTTCTCGAAACCGAAAGCGACTACGCTCGCGCTAAGTGGGCAGGCTACCATCGCGAAGTTGACTGCCCGGCCTGTGATGGCTCAAGACTTAGGCCAGAGGTTCTTGCAATTAAGGTTGCAGGCAGCTCAATCGCCGATGTTGCGAAGCTAAGCCTGGCCGACTGTTTTGCGTTCTTCGAGAAAATCAAACTCGACTCGAGAGACGTGAAGATTGCCGCCCAAGTTCTTCGCGAGATCAAGGCACGCCTCGAATTTCTCTTGGCCGTTGGGCTCGACTACCTAAGCCTTGATAGGGCAGCGGCGACGCTGAGCGGTGGTGAGGCACAGAGAATTCGCCTTGCTACTCAGATCGGCTCGGGGCTCACCGGAGTTCTTTATGTGCTCGACGAACCCTCTATCGGCCTGCACCAGCGCGATAATCGCAGACTCATTGAAACCCTGCTAAAGCTTCGCGACCTCGGTAACACCCTGATTGTCGTCGAGCATGACGAAGACACCATTAAAGCGTCTGACTGGATAGTCGACATTGGGCCGGGAGCCGGAGTTCACGGTGGCGAAGTGGTGCACAGCGGCCCGTATAAAGATCTGCTGAAGAACAAAGCCTCTGTTACTGGCGCGTTTCTGAGCGGCAAGCAAAGCATCGATACGCCAGAAACTCGGCGAGCAATCGATTCCAAGCGAGTTGTGAAGGTTATCGGGGCAAAGGAGAACAATCTCAAGAACATCGACGTGGAATTTCCACTCGGCGTGTTCACGGCGGTAACCGGTGTGAGCGGTTCTGGCAAGTCTTCGCTCGTCAACGACATTCTCTACGAGACCTTGGCAAACAGGCTTAACGGTGCAAAGGGAGTGGCCGGCAAACATAAGCGCATAGATGGAATCGACCAGCTCGACAAAGTTGTGCACGTCGACCAGGCACCAATCGGAAGAACTCCGCGCTCGAATCCGGCTACCTACACCGGCGTCTTTGACCACATTCGCAAACTTTTTGCAGACACCGCCGAGTCAAAGGCCCGTGGATATCAGCAGGGTCGTTTCTCGTTCAACGTTAAGGGCGGCCGTTGCGAGTCTTGCTCTGGCGACGGAACGCTAAAGATCGAAATGAATTTCTTGCCAGACGTCTATGTGGCCTGCGAGGTTTGCCATGGCGCTCGCTATAACCGCGAAACTCTGCAGGTTAAGTACAAGAACAAAAACATCGCCGAGATACTCGAGATGCCGATCGCCGAGGCTGCGGAGTTCTTCGCACCAATCAATTCAATCGCTCGTTATCTCGAAACCCTGGTTGAGGTTGGCTTGGGTTATGTTCGTCTCGGTCAGAGTGCAACCACGCTAAGTGGCGGCGAGGCGCAGAGAGTCAAACTTGCGACCGAGCTGCAGCGCCGTTCTTATGGACGCTCAATCTATGTTCTCGATGAGCCGACGACAGGCCTGCACTTTGAAGACGTTCGCAAACTCTTGCTGGTATTGAACGGCCTGGTAGACAAGGGCAACACGGTGATTGTGATCGAACACAATCTAGATGTCATCAAATGCGCAGACTGGGTTATCGATCTGGGCCCAGAGGGCGGTGCCGGCGGCGGTGAGGTGCTCGCGATCGGAACCCCCGAGCAGGTAGCCAAGTCTGCCAAGAGCTTCACGGGCAAGTTCTTGAAAGAGACCCTGGCGGGTTAGCCCATGGCCGACCAACTCAGCTTTAGACCGAAAACCTCTGAAATTCCAACCGAGCCGGGGGTCTACCGATGGTTCGACAAAAATGGCCGAATTCTCTACGTCGGCAAGGCCAAGAACCTAAGAGCCCGACTAAGCAGCTATTTTGCTCCTCTAGAGAGCCTGCACAGTCGCACAAGACGCATGGTGACGAGCGCTGCCGACGTT
>CAZSRJ010000040.1:0-6567 GCA_964609235.1 uncultured Rhodoluna sp. | reverse complement strand
TTTTTCACCTACCCATAGTTATCGGTGCAGACATTTCCGAGACAATTGCAAAGCTGAAGGCGGCCGGCCTGCAGGTGCTTGCAGCAAGCGGCGGGGGAGTTTCGCTGCCGACTGTTGAAAAAGCGCAACTTGCCCAAGCGACAGCATGGGTTCTAGGCAACGAAGCCTGGGGTTTCGAACCAGAGACCCTCGAACTCGTCGATCAAGAAATCGCCGTTCCCATTTACGGAGCAGCCGAGAGTCTGAACCTCGCCACAGCGGCAAGTATTTGCCTCTATGCCTCAGCCTTCGCTCAGAACGTCGCCGATTAGACTAGAGCTCTTATGTCAGGCTCAAATCCAATCAGCGAATCGGCTGTCGCCGAGGTTGTTGCCTCGGCCCTAGCGGCCATTGCCCAGGCAACCGATCTCGCTTCACTGCGCGGTATTCGTCAGGCGACGGTTGGGGAGCAGTCTGAGATTGCCAAGCTCAATGCTCAGCTCAAGTCGATTGAGCCAGAGCACAAGGCTGCTGCCGGTGCCCTAATTGGCAAGGCTCGCGCCGAAATCAACGAAGCGTTTGCTGCCCGCGAAGAGCAGTTTGAGGCTGCCGAAGAGCGTGCGAAGCTAGCTGCCGAAACAGTTGACATGACGGCCGTCGCCACCCGCGTTCCGTTTGGTGCTCGTCACCCGCTTTCACTTCTTCAAGATCAAATCTCTGATGTGTTCATCGGCATGGGGTGGGAAATCGCAGAGGGACCAGAACTCGAGCACGAGTGGTTCAACTTTGACGCCCTAAATTTCGACGCCGACCACCCGGCTCGAGCGATGCAAGACACGTTCTTTGTCGAGCCAGTCGAATCACACCTGGTCTTGCGCACTCACACTTCACCGGTTCAGGTGCGCTCGCTACTTGAGCGCGAACTTCCGGTTTACGTGCTTTGCCCCGGCAGGGTTTTTCGAACCGATGAGCTCGATGCAACTCACACTCCCGTCTTTCATCAGGTTGAAGGCCTTGCAATCGACAAGGGTCTGACCATGGCAGATCTGCGAGGCACACTCGAGCACTTTGCGCGAATCATGTTTGGCACAGAGGCACAGATTCGCCTTCGCCCTTCTTTCTTTCCTTTCACCGAACCTTCTGCCGAATTAGACGTTTGGCATCCTGGCGCAAAGGGTGGAGCGCGCTGGGTCGAGTGGGGTGGTTGCGGAATGGTGAATCCAAACGTTCTGCTCGCGGCCGGAATCGATCCGGAGGTTTACCAGGGCTTTGCCTTCGGAATGGGAATCGAACGCACTCTCATGTTCAGAAACGATGTCAGAGACATGCACGACATGGTCGAAGCCGACATTCGTTTCTCTCAGCAGTTCGGGGTGAACCTCTAATGCGCGTTCCACTATCTTGGCTTGCCGAGTATGTAGACCTACCTGCAGACGCAACCGCAGACTCGGTCATGGCTGAACTTGTAAAGGTCGGCCTAGAAGAAGAGGACAGTCACACCTTTGAGGTAACCGGCCCGGTAGTTGTCGGTCAGGTTCTCGAGTTCACTCCCGAAGAGCAATCAAACGGAAAAACCATTCGCTGGTGCCAGGTTCGCGTTGCACCTGAGGGCAGCAAGGCGGCCGACGGCGGCGAAGATGTTCGCGGAATCGTTTGTGGCGCAAGCAACTTCGAGGTCGGCGACAAGGTTGTGGTTTGCCTTCCGGGCGCAACCCTCCCGGGCGACTTCCACATCGCCGCGAGGTCGACATACGGCCACATAAGCGATGGAATGTTGGCTTCGGCTCGTGAGCTTAACTTCAGCGACGATCACGCCGGCATCATGCGACTAAACGAGTTGGGTCTCGACCCAAAGATTGGCTCAGACGCAATCGAGTTGCTGCACCTCAACGACTCGGCCGCAGAGGTCAACGTAACTCCAGACCGCGGTTACTGTTTCTCGGTGCGAGGAATCGCACGTGAATACGCGCACGCAACCGGAGCCGACTTTCGCGACCCAAAGGGCAACGCAGTTCTAAACCATGGCGAAGGTTTCGCGCTCAGCTTCACCGACCCAACACCGGTTCGCAACCAACCCGGAATGCAGAGAATGGTTTTGCGATCTGTTATGGGCATCGACCCAAGTCGACCAACACCACCATGGATGATTGCTCGCCTCAAACTCTCGGGAATGCGTTCAATCTCACTCGCTGTCGACATCACCAACTACGTGATGCTCGAACTCGGGCAGCCAACTCACGCCTATGACCTAGACAAATTGCAAGGTGGCATCACGGTGCGCCGAGCGAAGGTAGGCGAGACGCTCAAGACTCTCGACGGTCAGGTGCGCAAGCTTCACGAAGAAGATCTTTTGATCTGCGATGATTCTGGGCCGATTGGTCTCGCCGGAGTTATGGGTGGCGAGAGCACCGAGGTTGACTCAAACACCAAGAACGTTTTGATTGAAGCTGCAAACTTCGATCCGATTTCAATTGCGAGAACCGCAAGAAGGCACAAGCTAACCTCAGAAGCTTCTAAGCGCTTCGAGCGCGGAGTTGACCCGATGATTGCAGATAATGCAGCGGCACGCGTTGTTCAGTTGCTCGAGGTTCACGCTCTCGGCGAGGGCAACATGCTTGGAGCCGAATACAAAGAACTGAAGCAGACCCAGGCAATCTTCTTGCCGAGCGAATTTGCCAATTCCGTTGTCGGAGTTGAATTTGACGCGGAAGAGCAAACTCGAATTCTCTCTGAAATTGGTTGCGTTGTTGCTGCTGTCGATGGTGGCCTCGAGGTTTTGCCGCCTAGTTGGCGACCAGACCTCGGTCACAAAACAGACCTAGTTGAAGAGATTGCTCGAATTGGCGGTTACCACCGAATTCCGTCTCGGCTTCCAGTTGCTCCTCCTGGTCGCGGACTCACCAAACCTCAGCAGCTCAGACGGCAGGCACTATCGGCCCTGGTTGGTGCCGGCTTTACCGAGGTGCTTACCTACCCGTTCATGTCTGCCGAGCAGAATCAATGGTTTGCTGGCGAGCAGCCGACTAAGACGGTGAAACTTGCTAACGCCATGCAAGAAGAGTCGGGCGAGCTTCGAGTCTCGATTTTGCCGGGCCTTATCGAGGCGGCTAGACGCAATGTTTCTCGAGGTTTGGTTGACCTAGCAATTTTTGAAGAGGGTTCGGTCTTTCTTCCGGCGGCAGAAGTCAAAGTTGGTTCAGAGTTGCCGGTTGGCAACCAGCGCCCAGATGATTCTCAATTAGCGGTTCTGAACACTGAGATACCAGCTCAGCCGAAACATCTCGCTATTTTGCTGGCAGGTGCACGAGTGCCAAGTCAGGTAGGGCAACGAGAAATTGCTGCCAACTATCAAGATGCGCTAAATGCGGTTTTGACCGTCGCCAGGGCAGCTGCTGTTGAGCTCGAAATTCGTCAGGCGGTGCGCAAAGGTTTTCACCCTGGCCGTTGCGCAGAGTTCTTTACTTCAGATTCGGTGTTGGTAGCTGTTGCAGGTGAGTTAGATCCGGCGCTTGCGGCTCAGAACGATCTCGGGCGAAGAATTGCTGCTGCCGAGGTAAACCTGAGCAAGTTGTTTGCCGCCGCCCCAGCATCAATCAGTGCAAGCGAAATCAAAGTCATGCCAGCGGCTACGCAAGATGTGTCACTCGTTGTTGACCTTGATGTCTCTGCCGCGAGCCTGCAGCAAGCCCTAGTCGAGGGTGCCGGTGAACTTCTTGAGAGCATCGTTCTCACCGATGACTATCGAGGAGACAACATTGCGGCAAACAAAAAGTCGCTCACTTTTGCTCTGCGCTTTCGTGCACCAGATCGCACGCTCACACAGGCTGAAGCAACGCAGGCACGCGATGCCGGGGTCGCTAACGCGGCCGAGAAGTTCTCTGCATCGCTGAGGGCTTAGTTTGACTTTTTCGGTTGCGGTTGCGGGTGCCAGTGGTAATGCTGGTTCCGAACTGCTGCGACTAATTGCAAAGCATCCAGAGCTAGAACTCAAGACCGTCACGGCCAGCAGCTCAGTTGGTCAAAAGGTTGGTGCAGTTCACCCGCACCTAACCGAGTTTGCAGAGCGAGAGTTCGTAGCAACCGAGGCCGAGCTTCTAGCCGGGCACGACATTGTTTTTCTTGCCCTGCCACACGCGATGTCTGCAGCGCTAGCCGAGCAGCTGTCACCAGAGACCCTAGTTATCGATTGCGCAGCCGACTTTCGGCTAGAGAGCGAAGCCGATTGGCTCAAGTTCTACAAAACACCCTTCGCAGGCACCTGGGCCTACGGCATGCCCGAGCTGCTAATCGAAGGCGGCGCAGCCAAGCAGCGCAAAAACCTAGTCGCAACCAAGCGAATCGCGGTGCCCGGCTGCAATGTGACGGCCATAACACTTGGTCTCGCACCGGCACTAAGCGCTGGTCTAATTGAAGCTGACGACATTGTCAGCGTTTTGACCGTGGGAACCTCGGGTGCCGGAAGAGGCGCTACCGAGAAACTCTTCGAATTAGAACCAACCGGATCAGCCGAGGCCTACCAGGTAGGCGGCATTCACCGGCACACTCCAGAGATTGAGCAGAACCTCTCCAAGTCTGCGGCCACTAAGGTTCGGGTTTCGTTCACTCCGGTCTTGTCGTCTTTTGAGCGCGGCATTCTTGCGGTCAACACTGCCAAGCTTGCATCGGGTGCAACTCTCGAAGCGATTAGAGTCGCTTTCGAAGATGCCTACTCAAGTGAGTTCTTCATTGAAGTTCTGGCTGCCGGACAATTTCCGAGCACAGTTGACACGATGGCTAACAATAAGGCTGTAATCGGTTTGGCGATTGATGAGCACGCAAATCGTCTGGTCACAATTACTGCAATCGACAACCTTGTAAAAGGAACTGCGGGCGCTGCCATTCAGTCGATGAACATTGCGCTTTCGCTAGAAGAAACTCTTGGGCTCGGTTCACTATCAAGAAGTGATCTCAAGAAATGACAGTTACTGCTGCCAAGGGTTTTGTCGCCGCAGGTGTGCGAGCCGGCATCAAGAAGTCAGGAAATCGCGATCTAGCACTCGTGCAGAATCTCGGTCCGTTGAATTCGGCGGCCGCGGTCTTCACTTCGAATCGTTGTCAGGCTAATCCGATTATTTGGAGCAGACAGGTAATTCTCGACGGTCAGGTCTCGGCAATTGTTCTAAACTCTGGCGGAGCAAACTGCTACACCGGACCGCAGGGTTTTCAGGTAACTCACTCGACCGCAGAAGCCGTTGCAGAAAAACTAGGCATTTCATCTGGTGATGTTTTGGTTTGCTCAACCGGTCTCATCGGCGAACAACTTGACCTAACCAAGCTGCAGGCGGGAGTTGCCCTTGCGGTCGAAGATCTTTCTGACAGCAACGGCCAACTAGCTGCCGAGGCAATAATGACCACCGATTCGGTGGCCAAGACGTTTTCGATCACGAGTGACTCTGGCTTCACTGTCGGCGGCATGGCAAAAGGTGCTGGCATGTTCGCTCCGGACCTAGCCACCATGCTTGTTGTCATAACCACCGATGCCATCGCCACAAGTGAAGAGCTTGACCGCGCGCTTCGCGCAGCCACCAGGGTTACCTTCGATCGGCTAGACAGCGACGGCTGCATGTCGACTAACGACCAAGTCACCCTGATGGCCTCTGGTGCATCGGGCGTGAAGCCTGAGTTCGATGAGCTGGCGGCAGCCATCCGTGAAGTCAGCCAAGCACTGGCCATGAAACTTTTGAGCGATGCCGAGGGTTCTAGTCACGACATCGCGATTCGCGTTTCAAAAGCGGCCAGCGAAGAAGACGCCGTTGCCGTCGGGCGTTCGGTTGCGCGAAACAATCTGTTCAAGGCAGCGATTTACGGAAACGACCCTAACTGGGGTCGAATCTTGGCGGCAGTTGGCGTAACCGACGCAGCCTTCGACCCATACGACATCGACGTGTCGATCAATGGCATTTCGGTTTCGCGCAAAGGAATGCCTGATCAACCACGTGAGCTTGTCGATCTAACTCCGCGAGCAGTGCAAATCGACATTGTCTTGAATGCCGGCGACCACGAGGCTACGGTTTACACAAACGATTTAACCCACGAATACGTCACCGAGAACAGCGACTACTCAAGCTAATGATTCCCTCAAACCAAGACAACGAGCAGCTCGCAAAAATCAAAGCCGAGACACTAATCGAGTCTTTGCCGTGGCTGCAGAGATTTCATCAGAAGGTTGTTGTCGTTAAGTTCGGCGGCAACGCAATGGTCGACGCCGAAATTCAGCGCGCATTTGCTCAAGACATGGCCTACCTGCGCTGGGTCGGAATTCGACCGGTGGTTGTGCACGGTGGCGGGCCACAAATTTCAGCGCGGTTGGCCGAGCTCAGCATTGAGAGCGAATTTCGCCAAGGCTTTCGCGTAACCACAGAAGAATCAATCGGTGTGGTGCGCGATGTTCTGCGAAATGACATCAGCGCACCGCTAGCGCAAATGATTCAGGTCGCCGGAGCGCAAGCTCAGGTTCTCTCTGGCGAAGACGCGAATCTTTTTCGCGCAGAGGTAACGAAACTCGATTCACCCGATGGGCCAATCGATCTTGGCCTCGTTGGTGAGGTA
>CAZSRJ010000039.1:0-6813 GCA_964609235.1 uncultured Rhodoluna sp. | reverse complement strand
ACCAATGGCCCCGGTCTCGCCGGCGCACTGATGGTCGGCATCGCCGCCGCAAAAGCTCTCGCGGTTTCGCTCGACAAGCCGATCTACGCTGTCAACCACTTGGTTGGGCACGTTGGCGTCGACGTGCTCGAGCGCGGGCAGGTTGAGACTCCAACCATCGCGCTGCTGGTGAGCGGTGGGCACACCTCGCTGCTGCTGGTTCGCGACCTGATCGACGACGTCGAACTGCTCGGTGAAACCATCGACGATGCCGCCGGCGAGGCCTTCGACAAGGTGGCTCGCGTTCTTGGGCTCAACTACCCTGGCGGGCCTGAAATCGACCGTGCAGCCGAGGGCGGCGACCCTCAGGCCATCAGATTTCCGCGGGCGCTCACCCTGCCAAAAGACATGGATAGGCATCGCTACGACTTCTCGTTTAGCGGTTTGAAGACCGCAGTTGCTCGCCACGTTGAGGTGGCTCAGGCCAAGCTCGAGGCTGGCGAAGAGGTTGACTTCAACATCGCCGACGTGGCCGCCAGCTTTAGAGAGGCCGTCGTTGATGTTTTGGTTGGCAAGGCAGTCAAGGCTTGCATCGAGCGCAGTGTGCCGCGACTGCTCTTGGGTGGTGGTGTGGTTGCCAACAGAAGGCTGCGCGAAGTTGCTCAGCAACGTTGCGACGAAAATAACATTGAGCTTCGAATTCCCGCGCTATCGCTCTGCACAGACAACGGGGCCATGATTGCTGCTCTCGGTGCTCAGTTGATCATGGCGGGTCGAGCACCATCGAGTCTTAACTTTGGCGCAGACTCAACTCTTTCGGTTACGACCGTTCAATCTGCCTAGAACCAGGTAGCCGTCTTTGGCGGCGAGAACTTCGTTGTAGAACTTAAGATTCTTTGTGATGACAGACTCATTCAGAATTCCGCTCGGCAACTCATACTTCTTATAAACGAAACCGCGGTTCACAATAACCTGCATTAGGTAGCGCCAACGACGAAGTCGTTTTGACCAAACCCACGCTTTGCGTTTCAGGCGCTTTAGCGCGCTTCGTTTCGTTGCCGGTTTGCCGCTTGCTTCGGCAATAGGTTTGGTGAAATTCTCGAGCGCTCTAATGTCAAAGTCATGGGTTGATTGCGAGCGAATTCCAAGCGAATTAAGCAGTCGCTCGCGCCTTAGGGTCAGGCTCATTGCCAGGCGCGAGAAAGATCGATTGTTTGGCTCGAGGGTATTGAAGTTTTTCTGAACAATAGCACGCGATGCGTCGTCGATTGCACCAAAAGCATCGAGAAACTTCATGCTTCCGAGTTGCGGCATTGCCACCACAATGACCCTGCTGAATTTCTCGCGATAGAGGTCGGCCAGCTTGGCCATGTCGAACTGCTCCTGGTCGAAGTACTCCAGCATTCCTCGCCGATTCGCCGAGGCCGCCAGACTGGCCAGCTCGCTCGAGACGAAGAAGTTTTTTGGCTCAACCACATGGCCCTCAGCAACCACCTGCTGGTAGACGCTGGTCAGATAGCCGCGCGGTTCACGAATCGTGAGCAGAATCGTTGCGTCTTTGCCGAAGGTTTCTAGGTTCTCGTCTCTGGCCTGCTTCCAGTTGACCGGGTTCCAGTCGACAAGCCCTTCAAAAGAAACGACGGCATCTTTGTTGGCCTTCACCAGTTTCGCCAACTCGGCCTTTTGATCCTGGGTGAGCTCGGTTAGCCGCTTCAAATAGAGCAGCCTCATCAGGTTCTTGGGGTTGTAGGCCGAAATCAATCCGAACTTCACGAGCTCAGGAAACACCCTTTTCTGCAAAGCGGTGGTCGCGGTCTTGCCAAGACCTATGTGAACGATAGCCATCGTTGCCTCTCTAGAAAGCTCGCTTGCGCTCAAGTATAGGCAAGTGCTCGTGTGCGATAGTTCTTGGTAGAACAAAGAGAGCTTCCTTTTGAAACAAACCATTTTGCACATCGGCCTTGAGAAGACCGGCACCACGAGCATTCAATTCTTGCTTCGTCAGAATCGCGAACAATTGCTCAGGTCGTCGATTTTGGTCTCAAAGGGTTCAGCAAGCGGAAACAACTTTCAGCTTGCCGTGGCCAGCTATGCAAAGTATCGAGCCGATGGCCTTACTCGACAGCTATCAATCGGCAGCGAAGCCGAATTACAAAAGTTTCGCCAGGCAACCATTCAATCGCTGGCCACCGAGATCAAAACGACCGCGCCAGAAAAACTGATTTTGAGCAGCGAGCACTTTCAATCGCGGCTTTTGGGCACGGCTGACATTGCATTGCTAAAGACTCTGCTCGAAGAAGCAGGCTGCAAAAACTTCAAGGTTCTGATCTACCTGCGCGACCCGCTCAAGATTGCAATGAGCCACCACGGCATGGCAATCAAAAAGGGCGTTCATGTGACCGAAGAGTTCTATCGCCCCGAGCATCGAAGAATCTCTCACATAATCGATCACAAGAAAACGCTGACCAACTGGGCTGCCGTTTTTGGCGAATCAAACATGGATGTGCGCCTGTATCCCGAGGGTCAAAGCGGTGAAGTTCTGATTGCCGACTTTCTTGAGGCCGTGCAAGTTGGCGCAGATCAACTCGACACCTCGAAGCAAGAACTGCGAAACGTGAATCTCAACGCCCTAGCGCTTGAGGCGTTGAATCAGATCAACGCAAAGACCGATCGGGTGCGGCTCTTGGCAGAAGACCGCTGGTTGTTCAATCGGCTCGAGAAACAGTTCGCCGGTCGCGGGCTTGTTCCCAGTGCCCAGGTGATTGAACTCTTTGCCGAGCACTTTGCGTCAGATCACAAGCAGATTGCCAAGCGCTGGTTTGATTCGCAGGATCCGTTGTTTTCTGGTGGCTATCGGGCCGAGCAGATTCACAGCAGCGACGAGAGTGCCCAGGTCGCGGTGGATATCGAGAGGCTGATTGCCCGCGCGATGCTTCGCCGCAGGTTGATGTCTCTGCCTCGCAGGCTTCGCAAACTGCTAGGCAAGCGCTAAAAGAAGCGGTTGATTAGCTTCTCAACGCTCTGCTCGAGCGGTGCCTGACCATCGAGCACAAGCTCGGCCGAGGTAGGTGCCTCGTAGTCTTGGCCAACGCCGGTGAGGTTTGGCAGTTCACCCGCCGCAGCCTTCTTGTATAGACCTTTCGGGTCGCGTTGGGCACAGACCTCGGCAGGTGTCTCAATAAAGACCTCGGCAAAGTCGCCCTCGGCAAACAGTTCACGTGCGTGATCGCGGTCTACCTTGTATGGGCTAACCAGTGCAACCACAACAACCAGACCGGCGTCGAACATCAACTTGGCAATTTCTGAAACTCTTCGCACGTTTTCTGCGCGGTCTTCTTTGGTAAAGCCGAGGTCTTTGTTGATGCCGAGTCGCAGGTTGTCACCATCGAGCACGTAGGAGTGAATTCCATTTGCGAACAGCTGCTTTTCGAGAGCGTTAGCAATTGTCGATTTTCCAGAGCCCGATAGGCCCGTCATCCAAATGACCTGCGGTTTCTGAGACTTCTGCTTCGCGCGAATCTCGCGGTCAATCTCAAAGTGGTGTTCGGTGATGTTCGAACTTCTTCGAAGTTGGTGAGTCACCATTCCGGCACCAACGGTCGACATAGTCGCGCGGTCAACCAGAATGAAGTTGCCCGAGTAGCGGTTCTTCGCGTATGAGTTGAGCGCGATGGCGGCATCCGTGGCAATTTCGATTGCTGCAATTGCGTTGGTCTTGAGTGTTCGAGCCGACTCGTGCTCGCCGGTATTAATGTTGATCACGTGGCGAATTGCGGTAACCATCGCTGGCACAATCGTCGAGCCGTTAATCAAGAAATAAGAACGGCTGTGAATCAGTTCGCTGTCGCCAAGCCAGACTATTTCGGCGGCAAAGCGGTTGGCCGGCTCAACGTAGTTGCTCGCCAACTCGATGGCGTCACCGCGCGATGCGTCAACATCTGGGTCGAGCACGAGAGTCACCGCGCTCAAATCTGGGGCAGTGGTGAGATCGCCGTCGAAGGTCGAGATTCGAGAGATGCGAGCGCGCTTCTTCGAAGGCAGCACCACGACTTCGTCGTTGACCGAGAAGCTGCCGCCGAACACGGTTCCGGCAACGCCTCTAAAGTTTTCGGCGCGCGAGATGGTCTGCACGCCAAGGTGCGGCGCGTTTTCGGCCTCGAGTTTCTCTGGCCAATACTGCAGATAGTCGAGCAGTGTGGGCCCAGAATTCCAGGGCATGTTGTCTGTGGCCATTGAAACGTTGTCACCGCTTAGCGCACTCACCGGAATGAACTCGACATCGGTTAAGCCGAGGCGCTCGATTGCCGGCTGCAGTTCGCTCTTGATGGTTTCAAAGACATCTTGGCTGTAGTTCACGCCGTCTAGTTTGTTGACCACGACGGCAATTCGCGAAACCTTCATGAGCGAACAGATGTGCAGGTGTCTCAGAGTCTGTGGCCTGATTCCTCTTGTCGCATCTACCAGCACCAGGCCGATGTCTGCCCGCGAAGCGGCGACCGCCATGTTTCTGGTGTACTGCTCGTGCCCTGGCGCATCGGCGATGATCAGGCGGCGACCGTTGCGAAGTTGCATCGAACGGTAGGCGACGTCGATTGTGATGCCTTGCTCGCGCTCGGCTTCGAGACCGTCGGTTAGCAGGCTGAAGTCGATCTCACCCTTTTTTACGGTCGAGCCGGCCCTGCGCACATCACGCGCGGCCGCGATTGTGTCTTCTGGAACGCTGTCGGTTTCAACTAGCAACCGCCCGATCAGCGTGCTCTTGCCGTCGTCAACGCTGCCGCAGGTAACCAGACGAATAATTGCCTTTGACATTAGAAGTAGCCCTCGGCTTTCTTCTTTTCCATCGAGGTTTCGTTGCGGCCATCAATCAATCGAGTCGCACGCTCGCTGAGTCGCACATTTAGAACCTCTTCGGCAACCTGCTCGATTGTGGTTGCATCGCTGCGCACACCGGCGGTTAGCGGGTAGAAGCCGAGGGTTCTAAACCGAACCATTTCGAGCTGCGGAACTTCGCCGGGGTTCAGCGGGTAGCGCTCGTCGTCAACCATAATCAGCTGTTCGCCGCGCATCACAATCGGTCGTGGCTTCGCAAGGTAAAGCGGCGACACCGGAATCTTCTCTTGCAAGATGTAATTCCAAATGTCTACTTCTGTCCAGTCGCTAATCGGAAAAACTCGCATGGTTTGCTCTGGGGCGAGCAACGGGTTGTAAGTGCGCCAAAGTTCCTGGCGCTGATTGCGCGGATCCCAGCGGTGACCCGGTTCGCGAACGCTAAAGATTCGCTCTTTTGCGCGGCTGCGTTCTTCGTCTCGTCTCGAACCGCCGAGTGCCACGTCGAAACCGTTCATGTCGAGGGCCTGCCGCAGCGCCACGGTCTTCATGATTCGCGTGTATTCAGATGCGCCAAGAGTGAATGGGTTCGCGCCTTCTCTCACACCGTCTTGATTTGTGTGCACGAGCAGGTCTAGGTCGAAATCTTTTGCGGTTTGGTCGCGAAATTCGATCATCTCGCGAAACTTCCAGGTTGTGTCGATGTGCAGAATCTTGAACGGGATGCGCCCGGGGTGAAACGCCTTGCGCGCTAGATGCAGCAAAACAGAGGAGTCTTTGCCAATCGAGTAGAGCATCACCGGGTTTTTGAAGGCGGCGGCGGTTTCGCGAAGAATCTCGATTGATTCGTTTTCGAGTTCTTTCAGCACATCTTGGCTATCGACCATTGGTCAAGTCTAAGTTCGCAGGCTGAGACAAGTCTGGAAGCGGCGGTCACGAAACGTGTGGCAAACATCCAAGTAGTTCACAGGGTTCGTGCAGACTTTAGTGGTGCTCTTGTCTTAGCCAATCAATCGGAGGAATCACATGGCAACAAAGAACAGCCAGCCAGAACCTGTGGCAGCAGAAGCAAATAGCAAGTTCAATTTCAATTCGCTCAACACCCTCGCGGTCGTATCGCTGGCAACAGCGCTCACCAGCATCGGTGCAGTGGCCGCGGTAATCACCGGCCACATCGCCCTAGCCCAGTTGAAGACCGAGCCCAAGTCGGGTCGCGGCCTTGCGCTTGCGGGCTTGATCGTGGGTTACGCGACCATCGCGTTCTGGGTTATCGCCGGCATCGGCCTTACCTGGCTGCGCTTGAAATACGGTTTCGATGGCCCAATGGAAATCGAAGACCGCATGCATGGCCCAATGGGTCAAATGGGCATGGATGACGACCACGGCATGCGCGGTCGCTAAATCTAAGTAAGAGGCTCTGCCAAGAGCGCTCGGTGATCGTCGCCAATCCTGGTGAGAATCAGGGTGGCGGCGATTTCGCCCTTAAGACTCAGCTCTTTGCGCAGTTGCTCTGGCACAACATCGACTCCGCGTTTCTTGATTTCTAGGGTTCCGATGTTGCGCTCTCGCAGATAGGCCTTGAGTTTTTTGCGATCGAATGCCATTTCATCGAGAACTCTAAAGCCGCGCATCATCGGCGAATTGATTTGCTCATCGCTGGTGAGATAAGCAATCTCTCTCGAAATCAGAGTTGCACCAACTTCGTTAGCCAGATCTGCAATCAAGTGTGAGCGAACAATCGCGTTGTCTGGTTCATAGATGAATTGCTTGAGCTGCGAAACCTCTGCCGGTTCACTTTCAAAAGTTTCGCTAACAATTTCGTGTCGACCGGTTGAGTTCACAACCGTTGCCGCACGTGCAACTTTTGGTCTCTTTACTTCGCCGAACCAGAGCGCGAGTTCAACCAGGTCGCCGTCGATCGAAAGCCACTGAGCCTCTGCATCTTGTGCGATGGCCTCGTGTGGATGCCCGGGCCCGAGCTTTATACCGGTTGGTTTTGTTCGC
>CAZSRJ010000038.1:0-6822 GCA_964609235.1 uncultured Rhodoluna sp. | reverse complement strand
GCAACCCCCTGAAGGTAATCTGTGATGACCTGGTGCGAGTCGGCCTCTTGAAGGTTTTACTGCCAAAAAGTCGATTTCCAACTGATTCGAGTCGGCGACAATTCTGAGCAAATCTGTTCGATTGGCGCGCTGGCGACAGCCAACACAGGTTCTAACGGGTCTCATTCTAACCGCATCGCTGCCGAAAAGTCAGTGGCAAATTCGACAGAGGGCCCAATTGGCCTAATCGTCGCCTTCTAGGATGCTTTCTGGCTGAACATCGATCTTGGCGCCGGTCAGTTTTGCGGCCAATCGCACGTTCTGCCCCTCTTTACCGATGGCAAGAGACAGCTGGTAGTCGGGCACAAGCGCGCGAACGTGGGTTACTCGCCCATCGCCGCTGGCCTTGGGGTCGGCCTTGCCAATCACATAGGCACTCGAAACCTTGGCCGGCGACAGCGCTTGGCTCACGAACTCGCAGATGTCTTCGCTGTAGTCAACTATGTCGATTTTCTCGTCGTTCAACTCGGCCGACACCGCACGCACACGCTGACCCAATTCACCGATGCAAGAACCCTTGGCGTTTACTCCGACCTCGTGTGCGCGAACTGCAATCTTGGTGCGGTGACCGGCTTCTCTCGCAACCTGCACGATTTCGACTGTGCCGTTTGCGATTTCAGGCACCTCAAGCGCAAACAATTTGCGAACCAGGGTCGGGTGCGAACGTGACACAGTTACCTGCGGGCCGCGGGTTCCCTTGTTGACGTTGGTAACAAGAACACGGATGCGCTTGCCGTGCGAATAGTCTTCGCCAGCAACCTGCTCTTCTGGCGGAAGCAGCGCCTCGATTGTGCCAAGGTCAACGTGAATCATGTATGAGCGCGGGCCCTGCTGAATGACACCGGCAACAATGTCGCCCTCTTTGCCTTTGAACTCGCCGAGCAAACCTTCGTCGCTAATTTCACGAAGTCGCTGCGCAATAACCTGCTTTGCAGAATATGCCGCGATTCTTCCAAAGTTTTCTGGCGTGACATCTTTTTCAGAAGTTTCGCGAGTCTCTTCGTTCCAGATAATTTCAAAAATGTGAACCGCGCCGGTCTGCTTGTCTAGCACCGCGCGAGCTTTATGCTCTTTTGGATCTAGCGAAAGATTTTTGTAATACGCCGCAAGAATGGCAGCTTCGATAATTGAGACAAGTTCGACAAACGGGATTTCTTTCTCGCGCTCGAGTGTCCTAAGAATTCCAAGGTCGATATCCATGAGCGCTGCCTCCCGGCCGATAGTTAGTTGTAGTTAAGTGCTGACTTAAACTCGGCATTGCCGAGGCTAAACCAATTCTGCTACTACCGAGTTTAGCGGCACAGAGCGGCGGTCACCAGAGCGACGGTTCCAGAGATCTACCTCTGAGTTTTCTAGACCCTTGCCACAAATAATCACGTTCTCGACACCGATTAGTTCGGCATCGCTGAATTTCACTCCCGGGCTAACCTTCTGGCGGTCGTCGAGCATCACAGTCTTGCCGGCCGCTTCGAACTCGGCGGCTAGTTTTTCTGCCGCTTCGAAGACGTGGTCATCCTTGCCCGCCGCAACGATGTAGACGTCTGCCGGGCTAACCGATTGAGGCCAGATCAGGCCCTTCTCGTCGCGGTTAGCCTCAGCTAAAACAGCCACCAAGCGGGTGACACCGATTCCGTAGGAACCCATGGTCACGGTAACCAGCTTGCCGTTTTCGTCGAGAACCTGCAGTCCAAGTGCTTCGGCATACTTGCGGCCGAGTTGAAAGACGTGTCCGATTTCGATTCCACGAGCGAGCTCGAGCGGCCCGCTGCCATCTGGCGCCGGGTCGCCGGCGCGAACGTCGGCAATGTCAATTACGCCGTCTGCAGAAAAGTCGCGACCCTTCACCAGGTCGAACACGTGTTTCTCGTTTTCGTTGGCGCCGGTTATCCAGGCGGTGCCATCAACAACGCGCGGGTCGAGCAGGTAGCGAATCTTCGAGCTGCCCTCGAGTCCGAGCACGGCCTCATCGTTTTTCACCGGACCGATATATCCCTTAACTAACTCTGGGTTACGCGCAAAGTCTTCTTCATTCGCAGCCTCAACCTCGTTTGGCGAGAATGCTGCCTCTGCGCGCTTGGCATCGACATCGCGATCACCGGGCACACCAACCACAACGATCGAGCGTTTGCCCTCTGGCGAAGTTAGCGCAAGCACAACGTTCTTTAGCGTGTCGGCGGCTGTCCACTTGCGACCGTCTTCACGTGGCACCTGCGCATTGGCAAGGTCAACGAGAGTTGCGATTGTCGGTGTGTTTGGTGACGGGTGAACTTTCGCTGCCGGCAAGCCGTCGATTGGCCTTGCTTCTGGCGCAACCGTTTTTACGGCTTCAACGTTGGCAGCGTAACCGCCCGCAGATCGAACGAAGGTGTCTTCGCCAATTGGGCTAGGTGACAAGAATTCCTCGGATGCGCTGCCACCCATGGCGCCAGCATCTGCCTTCACGATTACGTATTCGACTCCGAGACGAGTAAAGATTCGTTCGTAGGCATCGCGCTGAGATTGGTATGCAGCGCGCAAGCCCTCATCGGTGACGTCGAAAGAGTAGGCATCTTTCATAACGAACTCGCGACCGCGAAGAAGACCCGCGCGCGGCCTTGCTTCGTCGCGATACTTGTTCTGAATTTGATAGAGGCAAACCGGAAGGTCTTTGTATGAGCTGTAGAGGTCTTTGACGAGAAGAGTAAACATTTCCTCGTGGGTTGGCGCTAGAAGGTAGTCCGCCTTCTTGCGGTCTTGAAGGCGAAACAGGTTGTCGCCATATTCTGTCCAACGGTTGGTGGCCTCGAATGGTTCGCGTGGCAAAAGAGCCGGAAAGAAAACCTCTTGAGCGCCAGCGCGATTCATCTCTTCGCGAACTATCTGTTCGACCTTGGCTTTCACGAGCAAGCCCAAGGGCAACCAGGTGTAGACGCCGGGCGCGGCCCTTCTGATGTATCCGGCGCGAAGCAGCAGCTTGTGGCTGTCTACCTCGGCTTCAGCGGGGTCTTCTCGCAGGGTGCGCAAGAACAGGTTTGATAGGCGAATCGGCATAACAAAGACTTTACCAAGCGGCCAGAGCGACCGCTCGAATGCAGACTTTTACTTGTCAGGGTTTGCTACAACAACCTCGGGGCTGCCGACGAGCGCTGGGTCCATGGTGGCAGCAATTCGGTTTGCCTCTTCGATCAGAGTTGCAACAATTTCGCTCTCAGGCACGGTCTTGATAACTTCACCGCGAACGAAAATCTGCCCCTTGCCGTTTCCTGACGCAACTCCAAGATCGGCCTCGCGGGCTTCACCCGGACCATTCACTACACAACCCATTACGGCAACACGCAGTGGAACCGTTAGCTTCTCGAGCCCTTTGGTTACATCGTTTGCCAGAGTGTAAACGTCTACCTGAGCGCGGCCGCATGACGGGCAACTCACGATTTCGAGCTTTCTCGGGCGCAGGTTCAGACTCTCAAGAATCTGAGAACCAACCTTGATCTCTTCAACCGGCGGCGCAGATAGAGAAACGCGAATCGTGTCTCCGATTCCTTTGCTCAGCAAAGCGCCAAAGGCAACCGCAGACTTAATGGTTCCCTGAAACGACGGGCCAGCTTCTGTGACGCCCAGGTGCAGTGGCCAGTCGCCTCGCTCTGCGAGCATCTCGTAGGCCTTCACCATCACGACAGGGTCGTTGTGCTTTACCGAGATTTTGAAATCGTGAAAGTCGTGCTCTTCGAAAAGCGAAGCCTCCCACACGGCCGACTCAACCAGAGCTTCTGCAGTTGCCTTGCCGTATTTTTCTAGAAGCCTTGGGTCGAGTGAGCCGGCGTTTACACCGATGCGAATCGAGACACCGGCATCTTTTGCCGCCTTCGCAATTTCGCCAACCTTGTCATCGAACTGACGAATGTTGCCGGGGTTAACTCGAACTGCTCCGCAACCGGCATCAATTGCGGTGAACACATACTTCGGCTGAAAGTGAATGTCAGCAATAACAGGAATCTGTGACTTCTTAGCAATCAGGTGCAGGCGATCTGCGTCGTCTTGACTCGGCACTGCAACGCGAACAATTTCACAACCCGAAGCGGTTAGCTCTGCAATTTGCTGAAGCGTTGCGTTTACGTCGGTTGTCTGCGTGGTGCACATAGATTGAACAGAGATTGGAAAATCGCTGCCTACCCCAACTTTGCCGACCTTGATCTGGCGAGTCTTGCGACGCGGAGTTAATACCGGTGGCTTTGGCTTGCCGAGATTTATTGCAACCATTTGTGTTCGCTTTCGTTTGACTTAAGCATAAACAGCATTGGCCTTGAGCGAAGGCGTCTAGAGACCCAGCGTAAGCGGGTTCACGAAGTCGACGACCAAGAGAATCAGGCTGAGCACAATCAAAAGTATGGTTACCGCATAGGTGAGGGGCATCAGCAAAGCCGTGTCGGCTGGGCCAGGATTCGGCTTCTTGCGCAGTCGGTAGATGCCCTTCTTGAATGACTCGTAGACCGCACCGGCCAGGTGGCCGCCGTCTAGCGGCAAGAGCGGCAGCATGTTGAAAGCAAACAGGGCAAAGTTGAGGCTGGCCAACATCATCAAGCCTGTCGCCCACTTATCAATTGGGTCTACCGCGTCGCTGCTCGCAATCGAGCCAGCAGCTTGACCGATTCCAACTATCGACACCGGGCCGCTTGAATCGCGCTCTTCGCCGCTGAGCGTGCTGCCGAGAAGATCAACCACCTGCACCGGGAGGGTGAGAATCAGTTCAAAGGTCGAGCCAAGAACGTTGACCGAATAGTCAAATGCCTCGCCAAGCGTTTGTGACTGACGAACCGGCTCAAGCACAACGCCGAAGAATGGCAACCTCTCGGTTATGGTTTTGCCGTCGATTGAAACACTTGGTCGATTGACTAAAGCGGGAGTGATGCTCGCCGTTATGAGTGACTGATCGCGCTGCACTTCGAAAGACAGGGCTCCAGGGTTTGCGATTGCATACTTTGTAATTTCATCGAAGTTTCGAACAGCTTTGCCATCAACTTTCAAAACCACATCGCCGGCCAACAAACCGGCCTGCTTCGCAGGGCCAACCTGGTCGGCCTGGGTGCATTCAACGGCTTCGGTAAAACTGCTCGGCACACACTGAGAAACTTCGACGATTGTTGTTGAACGCTCGTAGCTTCCAATTCCAATGAGCACGCCGAAGGTAAGTGCGAAACCGAGAATCAGGTTCATGAACGGGCCACCGAACATGATGATCATTCGTTTGTAGACCGGCAATTGATAGAACATTCGATTTTTATCGGCTTCGGTCACGTGCTCGCTGTGTGCATCGCGCGCTGCCTGAATCGATTCAGCGAAGAAACCTTTGCCTACTTTGGCACCGGGTTTTGCGGGTGGATACATTCCGATCATGGTGATGTAACCGCCGAGTGGAATCGCCTTAACCCCATATTCGGTTTCGCCGCGTTTGCGAGAGAACAGGGTTGGTCCGAAGCCAATCATGTACTTCGGAACCTTCACGCCGAAACGCTTAGCCGGCAGCAGGTGCCCCAACTCGTGCCACCCAATTGAGAAGCCGATGCCAAGGGCAATTAGCACGATTCCGCCGATGTACCAAAGAATGTCAATCATTCTTTGACCCTAAGAAGTTGCGCTGACAAAAGCCTGCAAGTTGCTAGCATGCCGTCACCATCTGCGCTACTGCCCTATCGCGCGCCCAGCGCTCGGCTTCGAGCACAGCCTCGAGAGTTAGTTCGCGCGCTGGCACGTGAGCGTCAACCACGCGCTGAATAACATCGACGATCTGGTTGAAACCAATCTTGTTGCGGTGAAAAGCTTCGACGGCTTCTTCGTTTGCAGCGTTATAAACCGCGGGATAGGTGCTGGCGGCCTTGCCCACCTGTCGAGCAAGTCGCACCGCGCCGAAAACACTTTCGTTCAGCGGTTCGAATGTCCACTGATGTGAAGCGGTGAAGTCGACAGCGCTAACCGCATTTTCGATTCGCTTTGGCCATGACATTCCGAGAGCAATCGGCAGCTTCATGTTTGGCGGTGAGCACTGCGCCATCGTCGAACCGTCGAAGAACTCGACCATCGAGTGCACAACAGATTGAGGGTGAACGGTCACTTCGATTCGGTCGATCTCGATGTCAAACAAAAGATGCGCTTCGATGAGCTCTAACCCCTTGTTGACCAATGTCGCCGAGTTTGTCGTAACAACTTTGCCCATAACCCAGGTTGGATGAGCTAACGCCTGCTGCGGAGTCACCAGGGTAAGTTGCTCGCGAGTGAAACCGCGGAACGGCCCACCGGATGCGGTGAGAATGAGCTTGCGCACCTCGCGCGGCTCGCCTGCTAAAAGACACTGCGCAAGGGCCGAGTGCTCGCTGTCGACCGGAACAATTTGGCCACGCTCGGCAGCATCGGTTACCAAGCGACCGCCAACTATGAGTGACTCTTTGTTTGCGAGAGCCAGGGTCTTGCCGCTGCGAAGGGTAGCGAGAGTTGGGCCCAGACCAATCGAACCGGTTATGCCGTTCACGACAACATCGGCATCGGTTTGCTCAATCAGATCTGTTGCGGCAGCAGCGCCCAAGACGGCCCGGCTGGCTGGCACCGAAAACTCGGCGGCCTGTGCCTCTAGCAGCTCGGCGTTGGTTCCGGCCGCGAGCGCGACCACCTCAAACTGGTCTCGGTTCTCTCGAATAACCTCGAGCGCTTGGGTTCCAATCGAACCGGTAGATCCGAGAATAATTACGCGACGCATAGTGCAATCTTGCCACCAGCCCAGCGAATGCGAGGCGTAGGATTGAAATATGAGCGAAC
>CAZSRJ010000037.1:0-6899 GCA_964609235.1 uncultured Rhodoluna sp. | reverse complement strand
TGCCAAGATTAAGTTTCCCGACCCTGCGCCCTGTGGAAAGACTCCGCTCATGGCTACTAACCTGAGCAAGAGTTACGGGTCGCTAGAAATCTTTACCGCGGTAGACCTAGCAATCGACAAGGGAAGCAAGGTCGTCATCATCGGTCTCAATGGCGCCGGAAAAACCACAATGCTGCGCATGCTTGCAGGAATCGACAAACCAGACACCGGTGAGATTATCCAAGGTCACGGACTAAAAGTGGGTTACTTCGCCCAGGAGCACGAAACTCTCGACGTCTCAAAAACCGTTTTGCAGAACATGCAGCGATCGGCACCGCATCTTGCAGACACAGACGCTCGCAAGGTGCTCGGTTCATTTTTGTTTACCGGCGACGATGTCGACAAACCGGCAGGCGTATTGAGCGGTGGAGAGAAGACCCGACTTGCACTTGCCTCGCTAGTTGTTTCTTCGGCAAATGTTCTCTTGCTCGATGAGCCAACCAACAACCTTGACCCGGCAAGCCGTGAAGAGATTTTGCGTGCCCTTGCAACCTTCACCGGGGCGGTGGTTCTGGTTTCGCACGATGAGGGAGCGGTTCTTGCGCTCAACCCCGAGCGCGTTTTGATTTTGCCCGACGGCGACGAAGACCTTTGGAACGATAGTTACGCTGAGTTAATCTCGCTTAGCTAATCGCGCTGCGCTAGACCCTATCAAGAAGAGAATCTTCGGTCTCGGCATCGACCTGCCCGAGATTCTTTCGGCGCGAAACCTTTTTGGTCTTCGCTTGTGCTTCGCGCTCTTTCTTTACACCCCAGATGAGCGCAGTAATGGCCATTAGGGCAAAGAGAATCCACTGCAGCGCGTAACTCAGATGATTGCCTTCGGTGATGACCGGTCGCTTCAACTGCACGGGGTTATTGGCAACCTCAAGCGACTCGCTTTGCATGCGAACATAAAGTTTGCGAAAAACCTGATCGCCTAGATTTTGCGATTCGGTGAAGGCATCGATGTTTATAGTTGCAAGCTGACCAGGTGGAGCGCTTCTATCGAGAGTGGGTTCGCTAGGCCGCACGTGGCCGATAACAACCTGGCGATCTTCTGCCGGTTTCGGCGGTGATGCGGGTGCTTCGTACTCGCTGGTTACCGCCAGCCAGCCCCTCTCGACTGCAACTACCTCACCGCTGTCGAGCTTGAATGGCACCAACTGCAAAAATCCTGCTTGGCCGTTTAGAGGTCGGTTGCGAACTAAAACGCTTTTTTCGGTGAGATAGGTTCCGCTCATGGTCACCTGCAGCCACTCGTTTTTAGAATCAAACGAATCGATGCTCGCGATTGACTTGAGGTCAACTATTGGCGCGTCGTAGTTCTTCGACACCTGGTTCATGGCGTCGAGCGCTTCTTGACGCCGATCAAACTGCCAGCTAGATAGGTAGACGCAAGCGATTGAGAATGCCACCACAATGGCCAGCCAGCCAGACCAGCGCAATAGGTCAGATTTTGAGGCTTTCACCAACTACTGGTCTTCTTTCTTGATCTCTACCTGCTCGAGAAAGAAATTTCTCTGGCTTAAGTAGTCAACCAGATAGGCAAGGTGGTCGGGGCAGGCACCCCAGGTTTTTGTGCGATCTTGCTTATGAATTCGGGGATTACGCCAGACAATCAGGTTGCTGCGAGATTGCTGGCAACCGGCTCTCGAGCATTTCTGCTCAGTCATTAACCTAGAGTTTCTCTCTTTTGGCGATCTCGAAGGCCGTGGCTTCGATTTTTAGAGTCGGGGCTACTACGTTCTTAGCTGATCTGCCAGCGGTGTTGCCAGCCGCATTAGCGATTATGACGGCAAAGTATGGCAAGAAAATGGCTCCGGCGAAACAGACCCACATGAGCCAACCCTCCAAGAAAACTCCACCGATAATGCAGACCACGCGAATCGACATGGCGATCAGGTAGCGAATCATTCGAGACTTGCGCTCGGCCTCTGGTGAGATGTCAAGATTGGTGACACTCTGGGTCTTTTCCAATGATTTTCCTTCGCTGCAGGGCTACCTGTCTAACTTTAAGCCAGTGGCTAGACTTGCCCTAGTTACAACGACTTTTTCATCAGCACTATTCCTGTATCGGAGCAAAATGACAGAGAGAACGGTTCTCGTTACCGGCGGCAATCGCGGAATTGGCCGCTCGATTGCAGAAGAGTTTGTGCGCCAGGGACACCGCGTTGCCGTCACGGTTCGCTCTGGTGAAGGACCGGCGGGAACCCTGAGCGTCTTTGCAGACGTAACCGACGCGGCTTCGCTAGATGCCGCGTTTGCCGAGATCGAAGAGAAACTCGGCCCGGTTGAGGTTTTGGTGGCAAATGCAGGAATCACTCGCGACACCCTTTTGATGCGCATGACCGACGAGCAGTTCGAAGAGGTAGTCGACACTAACTTGAATGGCGTTTTCAGGGTTGTGCGCAGAGCCTCAATCGGAATGATCAAAAAGAAATTCGGCAGAGTGATTCTGATTGGTTCGGTTGTCGGACTTCTCGGATCTGCTGGGCAGGTTAACTATTCATCAACCAAGGCGGCGCTAGTCGGCATGGCCAGATCGATAACTCGCGAGCTAGGCGCGCGCAACATCACGGCAAACGTGATAGCGCCGGGATTCATCGACACCGACATGACCGCCGCTCTTGCTGAAGAACAGCAAGCCGAATACAAAAAGCGAATTCCAGCTGGAAGATTTGCCTCTCCAGAGGAAGTTGCCAAGGTGGTTGCCTGGATGGCATCAGACGAAGCCTCTTACATCTCGGGAGCAGTCATCCCGGTTGACGGTGGATTGGGAATGGGGCACTAGGAATGAACCCACTGGCGAAACACTCTCTCGACGGCAAGGTTGCTCTCGTCACCGGTTCATCTCGCGGCATTGGCGCTGACACGGTTGGTTTTCTTGCCGAGGCTGGCGCGAAGGTTGTCGTGAACTACCGAAACAAAGAATCGCGCGCGCACAAAATTGTCGATGGCATTTTGCACAACGGCGGCCAGGCCATTGCCGTCGGTGCCGACCTCACTGACTTTGAAGCAGTCAAACAAATGTTTAGCAAGACAGAAGAAACCTTCGGCAAGTTAGACATTCTCGTTATGAATGCATCAGGCGGAATGGAATCGGGCATGGAAGCCGACTATGCCATGAAACTCAACCGCGACGCCCAGGTTCACCTGCTCGAAACCGCGCTCTCACACATGAACGACGGCAGCAGAGTTGTCTTCGTTACTAGCCATCAGGCGCATTTCATTCGCAATACTCCGACCATGCAAAACTATGCACCAGTTGCGCACTCCAAGCGAGCCGGTGAAGACGCGCTACGCGAATTGATTCCGACCCTTGCACAGCGAGGCATCGGCTTCGTGGTGGTGTCTGGCGACATGATCGAGGGAACAATCACGGCTTCACTTCTCGAACGATCAAACCCGGGCGCTATCGAATCGCGTCGCGAGAGCGCCGGCAAGCTCTACAACGTGAGCGAGTTTGCCGCCGAAATAGTTCTTGCCGCAGTAGAAGACGTTCCGGCCGACAACACTCGACTCGTTGGAAACACCAGCGACTTCAGGTAGCGGTTAGGCCTTTAGGCCCAGAACCGGAGCGAGTTGCCGCAGGTCGAGGCCGGCTAAGACAAGGTTGGCCTGTTCGCGCACAATCGGCTTTGCGTTAAATGCCACCGACAATCCAGCGGCTTGCATCATGTCTAGATCATTTGATCCGTCGCCAACCGCAACAGTCTGCGAAAGCTCTAACCCACAGGCAGCCGCCCACTCGATCAGCGCTGAACGCTTTGCGAGTCGATCAATTATCTTGCCGCTGATTCGGCCGGTCAGTTGGCCGTCTTGAATCTCGAGATCATTGGCCCGAGTGAAGTCGAGGGTGAGCAATTCGGCTAGGGGATTCAGCACCTGACTAAACCCGCCACTCACAGCGCCAACTCGTCCACCGGCTTCATGAATTGCACGGATGAGCTCCTTGGCACCCTCGGTTACTCGAATTTGTTCGAAAGCATCGACCAAGACTGACTCGGGGAGGGAGCGAAGTGTTTGCACGCGCTCGGCAAGGCTCGCCTCGAAATCGAGTTCGCCCGACATGGCTCGGTGAGTTATCTCGGCGACTTGTTCTCGAGAACCCGCGAATTCGGCCAATAGTTCGATTACCTCGTCTTGGATGAGGGTTGAATCAACATCGAAGACGACTAGAAATTTAGTCAAGGTGTAACCAGCACGCCCTTTGCGACAACCGTTATGCCGCTATCCGAAACGGTAAATCCGCGTGCCAAATCTCTCTCGCGATCGACACCAATTGATGCGCCATCGGCAACCACGACACTCTTGTCGAGAATCGCTCGACGCACGGTGCAGTCTCGTCCGATTTGAACGTCGTCGAGCAGAACCGAGTCGGTCACCAGCGCCCGCGAGTGCACCCTTACATTTGGCGATAGAACGCTTCGTTCGACTACGCCGCCAGAAACGACGGTTCCGAGTGAAACAATCGAGTCGGTTGTTCGACCCTGATTTCCTTCACCATCGTGCACGAACTTGGCCGGCGGGAGATTGACCTGTTGCGTGTGAATTGGCCACTCGCCGTTGTAAAGGTTGAAGACCGGCATAACCGAGATGAGATCCATGTGGGCTTCGTAGTAAGACTCGATGGTTCCTACATCTCGCCAATATGAGTGGTCGCGTTCGGTAGAACCGGGAATTTGATTGAAGGTGAAATCGTAGACACCCGCGTCTTGACGCTCAACCATGTAGGGAATTATGTCGCCACCCATGTCGTGAGTCGAATCGGCTAGCGTGCCGTCGTGTTCAATCGCGTCGATGAGCGCCTGCGCTGAAAAAACATAGTTACCCATCGAGACAAGCGCTTCGTTTGGGGCGTCGATTAGCGGTTTTGGGTCACTCGGCTTTTCGCGAAATGCCGCGATCCTGGTTGCATCGGTGTCATCCACTTCAATAACGCCAAACTGAGTTGCCAACTGAAGTGGCTGCCTGATTGCAGCCACGGTTACCCCGCGACCCGATTCGATGTGAGACTGAATCATCTGATCGAAGTCCATGCGATAAACGTGATCGGCGCCGACAATCACCACGATGTCTGGTCGCTCATCGCTTAGTAGGTTCATGCTTTGCAGAATTGCATCGGCACTGCCCGAGAACCAGCGCTTTCCCAGTCGTTGCTGGGCGGGCACAGAGGCAACATACGAGCCGAGCAGCGGAGACATTCTCCAGGTTTGCGAAATGTGACGGTCGAGCGAGTGCGACTTGTATTGGGTCAGCACCACGATTCTTCGCAATCCCGAATTAATCAGATTCGAAAGAGCGAAGTCAATCAACCTGTAGCTGCCACCGAAAGGCACAGCAGGTTTCGCACGTTCGTCGGTTAGGGGCATCAAACGCTTGCCCTCACCACCGGCTAACACCATTCCGAAAATGCGAGGAGTACTCATATGCAAATGTTATTGCCCAAAGCGAACACCCCGCTAGCATTGCGCTATGAGAATCGACCTGATCACGAAGGAGTACCCGCCACACATTTACGGCGGAGCGGGCGTACACGTGGCTGAACTCGTGAAAGTTCTCAGAAAGAGCATCGACGTTAAGGTGCGCTGCTTTGGTGAGGTTCGTGATGAAAGCGATACCTTCGCCTACACACATCCCGCAGATTTTGACTCAGCCAACCCCGCGCTGCAGACCATGGCAACAGATTTGGCAATGGTTAGCGACATGGCATCAACCGATTTGGTTCACTCGCACACCTGGTATGCCAATTTCGCGGGGCAGGTTGCCTCGAAACTGCACGGGGTTCCGCACTTGATTACGGCGCACAGCCTCGAACCGCTTCGTCCTTGGAAGCAGCAGCAACTCGGGGGAGGTTACCTGCTGTCTTCTTGGATCGAGAAGTCGGCATACGAAGACGCCACCGGCATAATCGCGGTGAGCGCAGGCATGCGAGACGATATTCTTCGCGCCTACCCGCAAATCGACCCCGCCAAAGTCACAGTGGTGCATAACGGAATCGACCTCGAGGCGTTTCAAGCCGCAAAAGACATCGACTCGGTTCGGGCTCACGGTGTAGACCCAGATCAGCGCAGCGTTCTATTCGTTGGCCGAATCACGAAGCAGAAGGGCTTGCCTTATTTATTGAAGGCCGCCCGCGAGCTTCCCGCCGATGTTCAACTCGTTCTGGCAGCCGGAGCACCAGACACCCCGCAAATTTTGCAGGAGGTGACAGATCTGGTCGAAGAGCTGCGCAAGGTGAGAGACAACGTTATCTGGATTCAGAAGCACCTCAGTCGACAGCAACTGATTGCACTGCTTTCGTCTGCAACAGTGTTCGCCTGTCCGAGCATTTACGAACCGCTTGGCATAGTTAACCTCGAAGCCATGGCCTGCTCTATTCCGGTAGTAGCAACGGCAACCGGGGGAATACCAGAAGTTGTCGCGCACAATCAAACCGGACTCCTGGTGCCAATCGAACAACTCACCGACGGCAGCGGAACACCGATCGATGAAGCGCGCTTCGTTTCAGACTTTGCCGATGCACTTAACCAGATGCTCGAAAGTAGCCAACTGAGTGAATTCGGTGCAGCAGGTCGTGCGAGAGTAGAGCAGCATTTCAGCTGGTCGAGCATCGCCGAACAGACCTTGAGCGTGTATCGCCGAGCGATTGAGAATTTCAAATAGGCTAACTGCATGTCTCGGGTATTAGATTTCAACAACGTCACGGTTCTTCGCGACAAGAAGCCAGTTCTGAGCAACGTCGACTGGCAAGTTGAATCAGATCAGCGCTGGGTCATAATCGGCCCAAACGGCGCCGGAAAAACCACACTGTTGCGCGTGGCCGCATCGCAGATTCAGCCGAGCACCGGAACAGCAATCGTTCTCGGCCAAACCCT
>CAZSRJ010000036.1:0-6924 GCA_964609235.1 uncultured Rhodoluna sp. | reverse complement strand
ACTAGGTCAGCCATTAGCTATCCTCGAGTCCATCTAGTTCAGCTAGCCAGTTCCAGGCGCTCGGCTCCCACTTCGCATAGGCCAGCGGGAATGCTGATATCTGAACGGTTTGTGCGGCTTTAGTTAGCGGCATCGACTGCCAGTTAGCGACGTCAAGCAATCCGCGGGTGCCCGGCCGGTTTGGCGAACCGCTACCGCCAAAGAAAGCTCGAATCGAGTAATCGGGCTTCATGATTTGAGACTTTGAACCCCAGCCCGCCGACGGGCGCTGCTGAAATAGTCCTATGGAGTCACGGTCGCCGAATGAAATATTGCGAAGACTAGATTCCTGCATAGCGGTGGCAAGGGCAATAACAATTCCATAGTCACCGACTTTGAGTTGCCTGCCGATTGAGATGATCAACTCTGCGTTTTGGCGCATTTCGTCTGTCAACGGGGTGAGCTTTGGGCAATTGAGTGCGTTGTGCACTCCAGGAATAACTAACTTCTGTCCAATGTAAATAGTTGAGTTCTGGCTTAGCTTGTTTGCGCTCAAGAGAGCTTGGGTTGAAACGCCAAACACGCTGGCCAATTTGCTGATTGTTTCACCGGCCTTGATTTTGTGAAATCCGTGAAAGAGGCAAATGCTGGTTGGCTTGCCGATCGTGTTTCCGGTAACGCTCGATTGATTCTCGTTGCTTGCCGATTCGCTCGGGGCCGGAACCTCGAGTCGTTGCCCCACAAATATCAAAGAGGTTTTCGTCAGACGATTTGCCTTCAGCAACGAGGCAAGAGAAATTTTGTGACGCTTTGCAATTTGCGAGAGAGTTTCGCCGCCGACAACCAAGTGTTCCTTGGCCGCTCTAGTTGGTTCGGCAGGGCTAACCGGATTCACCGATCTGAGAGTTAGAACCTGACCCGGAAAGATAAGCGAGCGCTCCTTTAGCTGATTTAGCGCTAGCAGTGCCGGCAACTTTATCGAATAGCGCTTTGCAATTTGGGCTAGCGTCTCGCCCTGCTTGACTTTGTGGTTCACTGGGCCAAGTGTCTTTTCAATCACCGAAGGCTGAACCGCGTTATCAACGAGTCTCAAAATTTGGCCGGGCATGATCAGCGAACTCTCGGTGAGGCCGTTGATTCTGATAAGTTCGCTGACTCCGAGAGAAAACTTTTTGGCGATTATCGGCAGACTATCGCCAGGCAAAACCTCATAGACGCCTTGCTTAGCCAAGGTTCGCGGTGGTTGGACCCCGGCTTGAGTTGCGCGGCTCGCATCATCAGGGGTTTCGCCTGATTTCTGCGCATCGGCAGAAAGATCTTGGATTTCGCTAGCGCTAGCGAAGTCTGGAGTTACAGAACCGATAATCGTGATGGGTAGGGTAGCGAGAGCCAGGGCCACTTTCTTCGGGTCTTGGCCGCGCTTTGTCTCGTCGCCATCGTTGTTCATACTTGCCTCGCCAATATCGTGCCATCTGGCGGGTTCTTTACCCCTCAAGCGCTGCGGTGTGGCAATCTTTAACCTGTGACTGATGTTTTTGAGAATGTTTCCGAATGGTTGACCATTCCCGATGCGGCCGAGCTGCTTGAAGTGCCACTTGGCCGAGTTCGAAGACTAATCGAGGATCACCACCTGATATCGGTGAAGCGCGATGGTGTTCAATACGTGCCCCGAGAGATCATCGTCGACAAGGAGCCTCTGCCCAGTTTGCAAGGCACAATCGTGGTTCTTCGCGACGCTGGATTTTCTCTTGAGTCGGCGATCGAATGGCTTTACACGCATAACGACGTCTTGGGGCAGACCCCCATGGCCGCGATGGTTGCCGGCAAAAAGTCAGAAATAAGAAGGCTTGCGCAGGCCCTTGCGCTTTAGCTAGTGGCTTCTGTTTATTACAAATCTCGCTAGTTCACGAAGTGCATCTTTCGCTTCGCGCTCAATCTCAATTCTCTCTAAGAGTTCAAGAGATTCTGTTCCAAGGTCTTCGAGCATGTTCTCGGTCTTTTTCAATGCCCCGCAGCCGATGATTGTCTGTTGCAAGAATCGAATCTGATCGTCACTCAATTCCCGAGACGAAAGCATGTCATCAAAAACTTTTCCAACCGGGCCATCGAGTGTTTCCCGAGTTAGTCCGACAAGCACGGTTCTCTTGCCTTCGCGCAAGTCATCGCCAGCCGGTTTTCCTGTTACCTGGGGATCTCCGAAAACGCCCAAAACATCGTCGCGCAATTGAAATGCAAGACCGAGAGGAATTGCGAATGCTCCCAGTGCATCTCGCGCAGACTGATTCGCACCCGCAAAAGCCGCACCGATTAGCAGCGGCGCTTCAATCGAGTACTTTGCCGTCTTGTACAACATCACTCGATTGGCCCGAGCAACCGCCTCGCTTACGTCGCGAGAAGGTGCAGCATTCTCTTCGAGCACGTCTAGGTATTGTCCGGCCATAATCTCAACGCGCATTCGGCTGAACTCTTCGCGACAGGCGCGCTCGATTTCTGGAGTTGGAGCGTGAAGCAGGGCGTTTCCAAAGATCTCGCTGCTCCAGCTGAGCATCAAGTCTCCAACCAGAACCGAACCAGCTTGCCCGAATCGTTCTTTGCTTCCGGCCCAACCTTCGGTTTGGTGAAGTGATTCAAAGTTTTTGTGTACAGCCGGTTTGCCGCGCCTGGTGTCTGATTGATCTAGCAGGTCGTCGTGCACAAGTGCGGCCGCATGAAACATTTCTAACGCGGCGCAAATTCCAACGATGGCTCGAAGCGAATTGTCGCGCTGAGCATCAGTCAGGTTCTGATTTTGCGCCAAGTTGCCGGCCCATGCCCAGTAGCAGAATTGCGCCCTGAACCGCTTTCCACCCTTGAGGAGGTCTTGCGCAAAATCAACCAGGGGATAGAGGTCTTCTGAGATGGCGCCAAAGTCAGAACGCCGTTTGGCGCAAAAATCGTCTAGTTGCTGCTGGATTGCGTTCAGCAAAATGGATGACTCAAGCATGTGCCAAGCCTAATCTGCGCCGTTTACAAATCGCGTTCGCTTGCTTATGCTCATAAGTGGAGGCAAAAATGGGTCTATCTGAGAGCGAAAAACGAGTTCTTGAAGAACTTGAGCGTGGGCTCTATGCCGAAGATGCCGCTTTTGAGCGCAAATCAAAGGCACAAATCGAGCGAATTGAAGCTCCGGGGGCCAACTCTCCTTCGAAGGTTATCGCTGGGTCGCTGATCGCAGTTGTCGGCATCTCGATTCTGGTTTTTGGCGCAATTACCCAGGTTGCACTCTTTGGAGTCTTGGGCTTTCTGGTGATGCTTTTTGGAATTCTGGTTGCCAGCGCGACGAGCCGCCCAGCTGCCGGGGGAGATCGACCCAAGAAGTCTCGCCCAGAACCTAAGCCTTCTGCTGGCTCACTGTTCGAAGATCGTTGGAATAAGCGCACGGAGCAGTAATCAGCTCAATCTTCTAGATTTCACGCCAACACCCTGCAAATGCGGGGTGTTTCCGCTTTTTTGGCCCTGTTTTTGACCTTTGGGGCCAAATTCATGGGAATTCACTCCACCCTCTGATTCCAAGTGTTTGGCGGGGTTTTTATATCAAAACGTTATAAAAAATGGGTCAAATTGGCGCATTGTGGTTTAGAGTGGTGTAAAGTGGAGAAATCAGGCAGAGTCAAGCGAAAGGAGGTAAGCCCGTGGCTACACTCAGCGGTTCTTACTACCCAAAGCTCGACGAAAAGGGCCGCATAATCCTTCCGGCAAAACTGCGCGAATACTTTGTCAACGGGCTCGTCATGACGCGCGGCCAAGACGGATGCCTCTTGGTTTTCACCGCTGCCGCATTCGAGATTCGTGCTCAGCAACTTGCCGCTGCACCGCTCAGCAACCAAGAAGCCCGCAACTACGTGCGCATGTTCATGTCTGGTGCGCACTCGGAGACCCCAGACAAGCAGGGGAGAGTCACCATCCCGGTCGCTCTTAGGCAGTACGCCTCATTGAATCGCGAGCTAACCGTGATCGGCGCTGGAAACCACGCCGAAATCTGGGATGCTGCGGCCTGGAAGGCTTTCGAGTCGAGTCAAGAATTTAGTTACTCCTCATTGGCGCAGGAGGTGATTCCGGGAATCATCTAGCCCTGACGCTAGATCTCCACCCGTTCAAACTGGCACTCTTCCCCGATGCCAGAAAACGCGAAAACCAAGCTCGCAGGAATGGATGGGGTTCTAGCTTCAGGAAAACCCGAAGCGCATGAACTCAACCAAAGAGATAAACGAATTGCACGTACCCGTGCTACTCGAGCGAACCCTTGAAATCTTGGGTGCTGCAATAGAGAAACCAGGTGCGGTTTTGGTTGATTGCACTCTAGGTCTCGGCGGGCACGCCGAAGCTTTTCTCACCAAGTTTCCGCAACTAACCCTGATTGGAATCGACCGCGATGCAAGCGCGCTGGCCCTTGCTGCAAAGAGGCTTGAAAAGTTTGGCAATCGAGTCAAATTCTCACATGCAACCTATGACGAGATTCATGAAGTGCTTGCGGAGCACGGAGTTGAATCTGCCGACGCCGTGCTTCTCGATCTTGGTGTTTCTTCAATGCAGCTCGACGAGGCAGAGCGCGGCTTTGCCTACAGTTTCGATGCTCCGCTCGACATGCGCATGGACAACTCGGAGTCGCTAACTGCTGCCAAGGTTTTGAACAGTTATTCAGAGCAAGAGCTTGCTCGCATCTTCAAGGAGTTTGGCGAAGAGCGTTACGCGAAGCAGATTGCCTCTTCAATTGTCGAGAAGCGTAAGTCCGAGTCGTTTTCAAATAGCGCCGAACTAGCCAAACTCATCGTCGCGATTGTTCCTTTCATTCCCGGCAAGAGCAAGGGGCACCCCGCCAAGCGTGTTTTTCAAGCGCTCCGAATCGAAGTAAACAGCGAACTCGAGGTGCTACGCACAGCCATGCCGGCTGCCATCGAAGCGCTAGCCATCGGCGGTCGAATCTTGATCTTGTCTTACCAGTCGCTTGAAGACCGCATTGTCAAGCAAGCCTTGACCGCAGCAAGCACCTCGTCTGCACCCCTCGACATGCCAATCGAGTTGCCAGGGCAGGCGCCGACTCTGCGGCTTTTGGTCAAGGGAGCAGAGCAGGCAAGCGAAACAGAAGTAGTGCAAAACCCAAGAGCGGCGTCGGTTCGACTTCGCGCGGCAGAAAAAATTCGGAGAGCAGCATGAGCGCAATACGTTTGACGGCACCACGCAGAGTCACTAACCCTGCACCACGAGTGCTGCAGGCGGCCGCACCCGCTGCAGGCAGATCGCGAATGTTCAGCATCGCCAAAGTTGTCTTCTTTGGGTTTGTTATCACTCAAATTGCGCAGTTGATGCTTGGCATCACAATCACCGAGAGCGCTTATGAGTTGAAAGCCCTTAAGGTCGAAAAGGCCGAGTTAACGACACAGAGTCAAATCGTTGGCCAGCAAGTTGATTCGCTAAGCTCACAGCAGAATTTGGCAAACGCTGCCGCCGAACTCGGAATGATTGCAAATGCAAATCCGGTGTTCTTGCGAATCGAAGATCAGAAAGTTTTCGGCAAGCCTAAGGCTGCGCTAAATTCGGCGGGAAGGGTGTCTCGCAACAACATCGCTTCGGCTGCGCTGGTTGAGCGCTCTGTGCTTACCGCGGGTGTTGCAAGCGCGAATATCGGGAATGTCGCTCAAGGCTCGATGCTTGGGCAGCCAGTAGCGTTTTCTACTGAGACCATTCCAGTTTCACCCACTCACTAAACCAGTTGCAACATAGGCGGTAGCTAGATGCAGCCAGGAAATCCTGCAAAGAGATTGCGCATTTTTACTGCCGTGATTGTAGTAATTGCCGTTTTCTTTGTCGGCCGACTTTTTCAGGTTCAAGTTCTGCTTGCCGATGAAATCAACAAAGAGTCTTTGGCTAGCAGGTCTGTCTCTCAAGTTCTTCCTGCGCTTCGCGGACAGATTCTCGACTCGGCCGGCAAGGTTCTTGCTAAGAGTGTGCTGAAGTATGACATCAATGCTTCGCCCAAGGATGTCGGACCGCTGCAGAAAACCGTCGATGGGGTCACGGTAGAGATTCCCGTCAGCCAGCTCGTCGCACAAATCGCCGGGATTCTGGCAATGACCCCGGAAGACGTTGCCGCGAAGATTGCCGGCACAAGCAATTACGCGAACATTAAGCGCGGAGTGGATTCGAAGACCTATGACCAACTGAGAAAAATCGGCATTCCTTGGCTCTACTACGACAAGCGTTCTTCGCGAACCTATCCAAGCGGAGCTGTCGCCGGAAGTGTTCTTGGTTTTCTGAACACCGATGGTGAGGCCTTTGGCGGAATTGAGAGTCAATACAACAAATGTCTAGCCGGGCAAGACGGTACCGAGTCTTTTGAGAAAAGCGAAGACTGGGTCAAGATTCCCGACAGCGTCGTGACAACTACCGAGGCAATCAACGGCCGAAATGTGCACCTGACAATCAACGCTGATCTGCAATACTTCGCACAGCAGGTGTTAGCTCAAAACGTGGCCAAGTTGAAAGCCGATTGGGCCACCGCAGTTGTCATTGAGGTCAAGACGGGCAAAATACTTGTGGCGGCAGAAGCTCCAACCATGGATCCAAATGCGCCTGGAAAGTCTGATGCGGCTAGCCGAAAGGCCAGGGTCTTTGAGACGACCTTCGAGCCGGGTTCGGTAATCAAGACAATTACGGCAGCTACGTTGCTAGATCAGAATAAGGCGACACCCGCAACTCAGGTGATTGCGCCCTATAGCTGGAAGGTTCCCGGAACTAATGGCTATATAGTTACCGACTCGCACAAACACCCAGATGAAAAACTTACTCTCACTGGAGTTCTGCGTGACTCGTCTAACACGGGCATCATGATGCTGGGTGAGGCCGTCGACCACAAAACCCGTTTTGACTACCTGGTGAAATTTGGAATGGGCAAGAAATCGGGATTGA
>CAZSRJ010000035.1:2118-7092 GCA_964609235.1 uncultured Rhodoluna sp. | reverse complement strand
CCGCCGTGCTCGCAACGGCGGTCGTTGCCGCCATCGCTATTCCGGCGCTAACTCAGCAGACCGAGTATGAAACCTACGAGGTAACCCCAACCGCCGTGGTCAAGACAGTTGCAGCCAACGGGCAGCTAGCAGAGTCGCAACTCTTGGCATACGGGCCAAGCAAGCAAGCGATTTTGATTTCGGCTAACGGCTCAGAGCCCATCCCTGCGATGTTTGGTTTGAGCCTCGAAGTCACTGACATAAACGTCACGCGCGGGCAGAGCGTAGAAAAAGATGACGTCTTGTTCAGTTACAGATCGCAAGTTGGCCAAACCGTTCAGGTGCGCGCCATTGCAGATGGCATTGTTCGTTCTGTCGACACATCAGAGGGTCTTATCACCTCGGGTCAGGTCGTTAGCGTCGGCAGCGCTGACCCGGTGGTTTCAGTTTTTGCAAGCGAATATGACGCCGACCTAGTTGACGTTGGTCAAAACGCGACAATCGAACTCGACGCGATCAACGCGGTTTTCGAAGGTTCAGTTCTTTCAATCGGTCAGGTTGCCAGATCGCTCAGCGGCATCAAGCAGTATGAAGTTTTGGTTGAGGTCAACGAGATTCCTGATGGCGCTCGTTTCGGAATGAGCGCTACTGCCGAAATCGAAGTTGAGAGATCGGCTGCTGTTCTTGCGGTTCCGCTTAACTCTTTGGTTGGTGAAACACCAGAAGTGAAAGTTCTAGTCAAGAACGCATCTGGCGGTCAGACCGTAACCAACGTTGCGGTGAAACTAGGAATCAGGGGAGACAGCCTGGTTGAAATCACCGATGGTCTCAAAGCTGGCGACCTGGTGATTGTTGGGCTCGCCGGCGATGTTCCAAAACCGGTTGAGTTTGGCCCTCCGCGTGGAGCCACAAACAATGGGCGATGAGGTCGTTCGCTTAGATAAGGTTCGCCGAGACTACCTGGTTGGCGATCAGATAACCACGGCACTAGATTCTGTCGATTTGGTTATCGAACGCGGTGAATTCGTCGCGATTGTTGGCCCCTCTGGCAGCGGCAAGTCGACCATGATGAACCTCATTGGTTGCCTCGATAGGCCAAGCGCAGGCACGGTCATGATTGCCGGCGACGCCACCAGCTCGCTCAACGACAACCAGCTCACGAGCCTGCGGTCGAAGGCCATCGGTTTCGTGTTTCAGCAGTTTCAGTTGCTGCCAAACACCACCGCCCTCGAGAACGTCATGGCACCCCTGCTCTATCAGGGCATCAGCCCCAAGCAGGCCAAGAAGTTGGCCACGGATATGCTCGTCAAGCTGGGTCTAGGTGAGAGGCTGAACTTTGACCGCAATCGGCTATCGGGCGGCCAGCAGCAGCGCGTTGCCATCGCCAGAGCCTTGGTAACCGGGCCGGATATCGTTTTGGCCGATGAGCCAACCGGAGCGCTCGACTCGAAAACCGGAGCTGCGGTGATTGATCTGCTGAAAGAGCTCAATAAAGAGGGCAGAACCATCATCTTGATTACGCATGACCTCGAAATCGCGGCCAGCGCACCAAGGCGAGTTTTTCTGCGCGACGGACTAATTGAGCGCGATGAGCGGGGTGCCGCATGAGATTGCTTGGCACAGCGGCACTCGCGCTAAACAGAATTTGGGCGACCAAGATCAGGTCGCTCTTAACAATGCTCGGTGTTGTCATCGGTGTTGCCGCAATCGTTGCACTGACTTCGATTGTCGACGGTGCATCGCAGGGAATCAACAAGTCGCTGGCAACTCTCGGAACCAATCAGTTAAATGTCACCTCGATGTTTCCTGATGCACTGAGCGAACTCGACGCGAGAGCCCTTGCAGAGCTCGATGAAGTTTCGGTGATGTTCGTGCAATCGGTAAACGAAGGAACAATTGCAACCGGCGATACCCGCGTGAACGCGAGGCTCGTTGGTGTGTCATCGCAATACTTTGATGCTGTCAAACCAGACATCGCTATCGGCTCATACCTGTCGAGCAGTTCTTATGCTGCATCGGCGAAAGACGTTGTCTTCGGTGGCGATGCGGCAAGTGACGTTGGGCTAACCGCAGACATGCTTGGCAAAACCGTAAAGCTCAACGGTCAAGATTTTCGTCTGGTTGGCATTCTCGATGATCAGGTTGGTTTCGGCACAAGCGGTCGCGTTTATGTAACGCTCGATGCCGCGCGAAAACTGTTCAGCCAGTATCCCTATGTGACCAGCATCGTTGTGCAGGCAAAGACTGCCGAACAGGTTGATTCGCTGCAGTTCAGCGCCGATGCCCTTTTGCGCGAGCGTTATGGCCTAACGGCCGAGGCCGAGACCCGTTACACAATCACCAACCAGGCTTCGCTCATTGCGGCGGTCGGCTCAATCACCGATACCCTCGGGCTGCTGCTCACCGGAATCGCAGCGATTAGCTTGATCGTTGGCGGCATCGGCATCATGAATATCATGCTGGTCTCGGTTCGAGAACGAACCAGAGAGATTGGCGTTAGGCGGGCAATTGGTGCCAAGCAGAGCAACATACTCACGCAGTTTCTAATTGAGGCCATCGTTCTCTCGCTTGCCGGTGGAGTGATCGGGCTCATCCTTGGGCAGATTGCGGCTTTCGCTTTGGCAATCATCGGAGACTGGGTCTTCGCGATCAGGCTCGATACCGTGATGCTTGCGCTGGGCTTCAGCCTGCTGGTTGGTGTGGTCTTTGGCGTCTGGCCGGCTCGCACCGCGGCGAAGCTCGAGCCAATCGACGCTCTCAGGTTCGAATAGTCAAACTCAGCGCTTTCTCACGTGTCAGGGCACGACAGTAACTTTCACCTATGGAGTTCGTCTTGACGTTCATCGTGTCTTTTGTGGCACTGGCAATCGCTGCCAGTGTTTTGGCCGCTGTGTTGGGGCTGATATCGATTTTCTCTCGAGCCGGGTCAAGACCTTCTCGGCCAGCGACCCCGGCTGAGATGAACGAGGGCGACTTTCACTCAGGTCCCGAGGGCTACACACCGAACACCGCCTACCCAGACACGTTCTATGGTTCAGCCGGTCAGAACGATCGTGACGATGAAGGCTCGACTAGATAATCGCAGAGCCCTATTCGGCCGGAATGAATCCCTTGTCGAGCTCCCAGAGTCGAATCGGTGAATTCTCAAGAATCCAAAATTGCAAATCTTTGTCTAGACCAAGAATCACTGCGATACCGACCAAGATGAAAATCACGCCGAGCACTCTCTTGAAGCTGCCATCAGGGTTGGCAATCCAACGGGCTTTGCCGATCACCTTTTGACCAAGTAGCGAGACCATCAACAGGGTGCCGCACAACCCAATGGCATAGGCCAGCAGAAGCACAACTCCCTCGGCGAATGAGGCGGGCAAAACGGCAACGATCACATAGAGATACAGCGGCGAGCACGAGGTAAAGACTGGTCCAAGCGCAGCGCCAGTGAGAATTGCGCCCGCTGCGCCACCGCGCTCACGAGCGGCAACCAGTTTTTTATTACTTCGACTCTGTATCGACAGCTTTGCCGAGACTGCATCCCAGAGTCTTGGAAAAATCGAAACCACGCCCAGGCCAATCAGGACGATGCCGCTGACAATTTGCCAGGTGAGTGCCGGAATGTCGATTAGTGCCGTGGTCGCACGTAGAAGAAGAGTGAAGACGATTACAGATGCTCCGAGCGAAGCGGCAATTAGGTACGCACGCTTGCGAGCCTCGGCACTTGGCTTTCCAAGCGAGCCACCCACGATTACCGGCAACAGTGGCAAGACGCAAGGCGCAAGCGTGGTGAGTATGCCTGCAATGAATGCGCCTAGAACCAACATCAAGAAACTTTTTCTGAAATCTCGGCTATCGAGGTGCTGCCATACCAGCGCTGCAAATCATTGCCTTCGCTGTCTACATGGATGAACGTGTGCTGCACAATCACGTCATACTTTTTTCGCAGGTCGGTGTCTTCATCGAAGTTGGCCAAAACAATCGTGAGGTTGTTTGGAATGTCTTGGATGCTGGCTTCAAAATTGTCGCGAGCCACCTTGCAGGTTGAGCACCAGTAGGCGTTGAAGAACAAGACCACTTCTGAATCGGCGTATTTTTCGGGGGCAGCCAGATAGGTCTCATAGGTGATGTATCCGGCTGTGCTGGCGAATACTTGATCAGCCGACGCTGAGGGCTCTGCAATTGGCGGGCTAGATTCGGTGCCGGTTGCACTTGTGTCGACTGGCGAGCATCCAGTGAATAGCAGCGCAGCTAAGCCGAGTGCAATCACCTTGAACAAAGCGCCTTGTGTTGTCTTTTGGATGGTCACTAGCAGCCCTCGGCCGAAACAAAACTCGCGCTCATAAGCGTGAGTCTACTAACCCTGTGATTTACCGCTCTCCTTGCGGTCTTTAATCGCTTTTTGCACTAGTTTCTTGAGCCGTGGGTTCTGCAGGTCGGCCAAATTTCTGATTTTCGTGTGTCTCATGTTCGCTCCGGTGCCTTCGAGAAGGCCGTCTGAATCGATAGTCGCGCCGTGAAAGAAGCCAAAGTTCACATGTTCCTTGAACGCAATCAGGTAGCAGTAGGCCTCAGACATTTTCTTGACACCAATGCCATAGCAGAGCGATTTTTCACCCGCCCTTGCAACCACAGTTACATCGGGATCGAGGTCGAGCAGAAATTGGTGAGCCGCCTTGATAAGCGGAAGCGAGGTCGGGCTTGCCTGTTCACAAATGCCCTTGATTGTGCCAAGTGTTTCATCGACCCGCATGGTTCAAGCATATCTATTTGCTGGCACGTGAATCAAACACCGGTTAGTAGCATTGTTTCGTCGCAAATTTAGCCGCTTCAAAGGAGAAGTATGTCGGTCGACACTTTGCTCATTATGGTTCTCGGGCTCATCGCAATCGGTTTCGCATTCGAAACTTGGCTCTCAACCCTAAACTTTCGGCACTCACAAGCCCAACCGTGGAACAAAGAGATCTTCACTTTGGAGCAGCACGAGAAATCGCTGAGCTATCA
>CAZSRJ010000035.1:1439-2108 GCA_964609235.1 uncultured Rhodoluna sp. | reverse complement strand
TGCATTGGTGCTCGCGTGCATCGGCTTTGGTCTGTTTGGGCTCTTAGACAGCCACATTCGAAGCTTCACCACCAACCCAATTTTGATGGCACTAATCTTCTTCGGCGTTTGCGTGCTGATTCTCAACCTTGTTTCATTCGCTTTCAACTTCTACGCGATCTTCAGCATTGAAGAGAGGTACGGCTTCAACCGATCCACAATCGGCACTTTCATCAGCGACAACCTAAAGAACACGCTCGTCACCGCCATTCTCGGTGGAGCGCTCGTCAGTCTTTTGGTTTGGTTGTATTCAATTTTCGGCGCAAGTTTCTGGCTCGCGGCATGGGGTGTAATCATGGTGGTCATCCTGTTTCTGGCTGCCTTCTCAACTTCGCTTTTGCTGCCGCTATTCAACAAGCTCACGCCGCTGCCCGATGGTGAGCTCAAGACCTCTCTGTTGAACTACGCAAAGACCCAGGGCTACTCAATCAAGCGTCTTTTTGTCATGGATGGCTCCAAGCGATCGTCTAAGGCGAATGCATTCTTTAGCGGGCTAGGGCGTTCACGCACCATAGTGCTCTTTGACACCTTGATTGAGAAGTTGTCTATCGATGAGGTCACATCGGTTCTAGCTCACGAGATTGGCCACGACAAGCGCAAGCACACGCTGGGTCTATTGGGCCTCACCAC
>CAZSRJ010000035.1:0-1429 GCA_964609235.1 uncultured Rhodoluna sp. | reverse complement strand
GGTCAGCTTCTGCAGCGCGAAGAGTTTGCAGCGGTGCTGTCGGCCGAACCAAGCTTTCACATCGCGGCGATTACTTTCGCCATTCTCTACAAGCCGGTTTCGCTGCTTCTTTCGTGGCTCTTCAACTCTCTTAGCCGCAGATTCGAGTTTGACGCCGATCAGTTTGCCACCAGCACCTACCGAGCTGAGCCTATGAAGACTGCGCTAGAAAAGATGGCCTCGCAAGAGCTAGTGAACCTGAGCCCACATCCGTGGTACGTGAAGGTTCACTATTCGCACCCGCCGCTGATTGAGCGTGTGAAGGCGCTTTCAAACTAGTTCTAGTCGTTGAAACTGGCGGAGAATGGGGGATTCGAACAGCCCCTACCGCTTGTACCTAAAAAGAATTTAGGCGAATCTGTGGCAATTTTGAACCGTTTTTCTTGCCTATTTGCACAACACTTGCACATCCTTGACCATTTCAGGCCGTTTGTGTCCGCACGAATATTTGCACACTTAATCCTGTTGAGTTTTTGACAAAAACAGAATTATTAACGCTCTAGTCTTAGGTGTGTCGGCCTCGGTTTGAGTTTTCACTCCAAGCTAGGTTTGACGTCGCTCGGTCACTCACTGGTCGAATCCCTTAGGTGGGAGCCAGGTAGACAGTATCGGAACAACCACCGTTAAGACCGTTCCTTACGCAGATTTGGGACGCGCCCCCATCACCTGAATTCTTTTAAGGAACCAAATATGTCTATACCTATTTTGGCCGGGGCACTTGGCCTAGCAAAAAACTACGATTGGAAAATCCTTCCAGTACACGGCATTGATGAGCCATACCTCTGAGGCCAGTTGTAGTTCTCACAAACACCTCAGATAAAGGGCAAATTATCAAAGAAGAGCCCTTTAGGTTCGCGTATCAATCTTTTCAAAAATCGCTTGAATCAGCGAATCATCTCCTAATTGTTGGGTACTCATTCAGAGATAACGAATTAAATCGAAAACTTGCCCTTGAAATCTTCAGCCGGGGAGCAGATCTGAAAATTCTTGTAGTCAGTAAAGGTAAACAGGTTAATCGCAGTTTTATCATCAAGACTCTCTCTGAGTCTTTGGACAAGAAGGTAGATCTCGATTTCAACCTTTCCGTTTTCGGTAGGGGTATCGAAGCCTTAGATAAGTCTCAGGCATGGGTCGCCTTCAAGACCACAAATTAGTTCGCGCTGTCCAGGCTGGGGGCTTCGCCTACGACATGCCAAAGAGGCGATTTCTATTCGCCCGCGGTAGGAGGTATGACCAGCAAGGTGCCTTCTCCATTTGCCTCCATAGAACCCTTGAGCGGGTAAATGTTCCAAACTTCCTCGCCAATCGCGGTACGTGTCGGTCTTCGAAGAGACCCAAATTCTAGTCTCAACGAAGTCACTGTCAGTTCGGTAAAACCTGGGTGGAGTCT
>CAZSRJ010000034.1:3282-7149 GCA_964609235.1 uncultured Rhodoluna sp. | reverse complement strand
AGCCATGACAGACGCAATCAAGGCGTCGCTCAAAGGCTAGCCAGTAAACAAGTAATAGGGTCTCGGGGGATAACCCCGGGACCCTATTCATTTAATTCGAAATACTTGGTTTCAGGGGGACCATGACCACAAGCATCAAACTTTCTCAAGAATTGGGGTCATGAAATGACATGGAAAGAATGGAAAAGAAATGAACAGCCAAGCGCCTCTTGCGCTGGCATATGTTCGCGTTTCAACCGGCAGACAAGCTAAGACTGGCTACAGCCTAGAAAGCCAACCTGCACTGCTCGTGAAGGCCGCTCGCAAAGACGGCTACCGCGTTGAGGTAGTGACCGAAACTGGCTCTGGAAGAAATAGTTCTCGACCAGCCTTAAATCGCTGCCTAGAGAGGCTTAAGTCGGGCGAGGCGCAAGCGCTTTATGCGTTGGACATTGATCGACTGGCTCGCAGCACCCAACACCTTCTCGAGATTGCAACACTAAGTCGCAAACAACAGTGGAGGTTAGTGGTTACTAGCGCAGATGTAGACACAAACTCACCGGCGGGTGAAATGTTCTTCACCATGGCCGCAGCTTTCGCCCAGTATGAATCACGCATGATTTCACAGAGGGTGCTGCGACAGCACGAGGCTCGACGTGATCGCGGAGTTATCTGGGGTTACACCCAGGGGCCGAAGTCACCCTTGCCAGATGAAATAATTCAAATCATCATCTCGATGCGCAGCCAAGGCCACTCGCTTCCTTCGATTGCAAGAAAGTTGAGCGACGAGGGAGTTCCGACGGCACGAGGTGGAAAGTGGGCGGCAGGCACCATCCGTGGCATTTTGATGTCACCCGCGGTGAAACATCGTGAAGTCGCTTAAGTGGAAAAGCCGCATTTCTGCGGCTTTGTTTGATTTGTAGCGAGGGCGGGACTCGAACCCGCGACCCCACGATTATGAGTCGTGTGCTCTAACCACCTGAGCTACCCCGCCGGGCAAATGAACCGAAGTTCAAAAAAGGCGGGCAATTGCCCGCCGAGAGCCCCGAGCGAGGATTGAACTCGCGACCCCTTCCTTACCATGGAAGTGCTCTACCACTGAGCTATCAGGGCGTATGCCCGAAGGCAACTTCACTATTTTAGTGGGCTTAGGCCTTGGCTGGCAAACGCCATATGTTTAGGCTCAGCTTTTCGCCTGGCACCTGCACACTCGTGCCAGTCACCGTCAACTTGCCGCCACCAAACAGATTTTCTGCTTTCGCTATGTTTGCAACGACATCGCGAGGCAAGACGATCTTGTTGTCTGCACCGCGAGTTGCAGCAACAAGAATGCTCTGCTTTGCGTTTTCTCGAACAAACACGATTGCCTCATCTGACGCATACAAGAACCGCATCGAACCGTCGTTGAGCGCGCTGTTGCCACGACGAATTTGTGCGAGAGCAGCATAGGTCTCGATCATCTTGGTGTCGTGAGGGCGTTCGTTGTTCCATGGAATCGGCGTGCGCGAAGATTCACCATTGAATCCGTCGAGACCAAATTCATCACCCGCCCAAATCACCGGGATGCCAGGAAAAGTGAACTGCAATCCGGCCGCAACTTTTTGCGCACCCTTAATCGCGTAAGACTTGAAACGCGGAATGTCGTGTGTGTCTAGCGGGTTCATGTTGTGCAAGCGCACGTGCCACGGAAAGCCCGCGATGAACTGCGTGTAACTCTTGACTAGTTCGCGACCGCCGGCTTTAGGCGTTCCATCCCACATTGAGAAACCTGGAGGATTCTCGGCACCCTTTGGTCGCTGCTTGGCGTTGTCGTTATAGAACCAGCGCCAGACCGGCTTGGTGAAGTTCGAATAGGTCATCGCACCCTGCCAGCCATCGCCCTGCACTTCATAAGCTGCATCACCTGTGTATTCACCGAGCATGATGGTGTCTGGGTTGATGTCGACCATTGTCTTGCGAATAACCTGTGCGACTTCGAGATACATGTCTTCATCTCTAATGCGCCCGGTCATGTTGGCAACGTCGATGCGCCAGCCATCCATTTTGTAAGGGGCCTTTAGCCATCGGGCAACTACAGAAGTTGGCCCCTCAATAAAACGCTTGCGCAGCTCGCGCGACTTCCAGTTGAACTTCGGAAGGCTGGGCACACCGAACCAAGAGTCATACTTGGTGTTCTTTTCGCTGAAGTAGTAAAAGTCGGTTTCTTTCGCACCGGGCTTTTTGTAGGCGGCCTTGAACCATTCGTGACCAACGCCCGAGTGGTTCGAGGTGAGGTCGCCGATTACGCGCATGCCCTTCTTGTGAGCCGCCTCAATTAGCGCCGAGAAAGCCTTGCCGCCACCGAGCAGCGGGTCTACCTCGGCAAACGAGCTCGCGTCGTAGCGGTGGTTTGATCTGGCCGGAAAAATCGGGGTCAGGTAAACCAGGTTCACGCCGAGTTTCTTCAGGTGATCAAGGTGTTCGATGACGCCCCAGAGGTCTCCACCGAAAAACTGCTCGGATGTGCCCGGGCCCGTGCCGATTACCTCATCGCCCCAGTTTTTGGCAATCGCCCAACTCGGGGTCTCGTGTTCGTCTGCGTGCTTCGAACGCGCGAAGCGATCTGGAAAAATCTGGTACATGATTGCGCTCTTGCCCCAGGCTGGCGCCGACGAGAATGTGTTGAGCCTGAAGTCATTGATGTCTGCGGGAATCATCTCGTGCATTCCAAGTGTGTTGTACCAGAGCGTTTGACCCGAAGACATGACGAACATGAACCGATAGTTCATCTTGGGGTTGTGCATTGTGATCTTGGTTTCATACCAAGACCACCCGCCTTCTCGTTTGACAACCTTGGCAATCGGGCTCGGAAAAGCCTCGCCGCTCTCGCTGTATCGAACGCGAACTTCTTTTACTGCCCCGAGGGCTTTGTGAATGCGAATGCGAATCTTTAGAACATCTAGCAGCTTCGGGTTTTGGTTCGGCACATAAAGTGCCGAACCATCGTGGTGCGGAAGAAGTGCGAGGGGTAACTTGTCGAAAACCGACATTACCCCTTCACTGCTCCACCCATGAGACCCGAAACGATGTAGCGCTGCAGATAGAGGAACAGAATCACGATTGGAATCGCAGACAGCACAGCACCAGCTGTGAACATCGACCAGTCACGAGAGAACGGGTCAGAGATGAACTGTCGCAAACCGACGGCCAGCGTTAGAGTCTCTGGCTTGCTCAGAACCACGGCAGCCAAAACGAAGTCTGACGTGATGCCGATGTATGAGAGAAGCATCTGAACGGCAAGCACTGGGGTAACCAAACGCAGAATGATTCCGAAGTAAATCTGCGTGTGGGTTGCGCCGTCGATCTTGGCCGCTTCGTCAAGCTCACGAGGAACCGTGTTGAAGAATCCGTACATCAAGTAGGTTCCGGTGCCGAGCGAGCCACCCATGTAAATCATGATTAGGCCAAGCTGGCTGTCGAGACCGAAGGCCGGAAAGGTTCTTCCGATTTCGATCAGCATGCCGTAGATGGCAACAAGGCCAAGCAGCGACGGGAACATCTGAATCACGATGAGGCTCAAGAGCCCCGCGCGACGACCACGGAAACGCAAGCGCGAGAACGCGTAGGCCGCCAGAGCCGAGATGAACACCGAGAAAACCGATGTCACGATGCCGATATAAACGGTGTTGAAGTACCAGGTGGCAAACGGCCTGGCCTCATCCTGGAAGAGGTTTACATAGTTCTCACCCGAGATTGCAACGAATAGCGAGTTAGTGCCATCGATGCTGTTGTTTGGGTAGAGCGATGTCGAAATGATGTAGAGAATTGGGAAGATCGCGTAGAGCACGATGACGATACCCACGATATGACGCCATCCAAGCGCAAAGAACCAGCGCAATGGAGTCATGC
>CAZSRJ010000034.1:471-3272 GCA_964609235.1 uncultured Rhodoluna sp. | reverse complement strand
GTCTGCCCGTGGCGGTCATGAACTCTTGAGCTTCCATTAGTTCACATCCTCTAGGGTACGAGTTCTTCTAAAGCTGATCAGTGAGAACGTTGCGACAATGATGAAGATCAGAATCGAGAATGCGCTGGCCAAACCGTAGTCTTGGCCACCTCCGCTCGAGAACGCAATCTTGTAGACGAAGGTGATCAGAATGTCTGTTCCACCAGCGTCATATCCACTGGATGCCGAATCGAGCGGACCACCTTCTGTCAGCAGATAGATCAACGTGAAGTTGTTGAAGTTGAACGCGAATGATGCAATCAAAAGCGGAGCGATTGACACTAGTAGCAACGGCATCTTTATCTGTCGCAAAATCTGCCACGGTGTCGCACCATCGATTGTCGCAGACTCGGTAAGCTCAGCTGGAATAGCCTGCAGAGCACCGGTTGTGATCAAGAACATGTATGGGAAACCGAGCCATAGGTTCACCAAAAGAATTGCCACACGAGCTGGGAATTCTTCGGTTAGCCACGGAACCTCGGTGCCACCGAGAATAACGTTGTTGACAAATCCGTTGTCGGTGTCGAGCAGACCTCGCCAAACGTATGCCGACAAGAATGCCGGGAACGCGTAGGGCAAAATCATGAGCGCACGATAAATGCGCTTGCCCTTCATGCGATCGTCGTTGAAGAGCAGGGCAATAGCCAAACCAGCAATAAAGGTTGTCAGCACTGACAAGCCGGCGAAGATAAAGGTCCAGGTGATGATCTTCAGAAGCGGCTGGCGCAGGTCTTCATCGGTGAAGATCTTTTCAAAGTTTGCAAACCCGACTTCTACGCGCCAACCGATGTCGCTGACCTTCTCGCCGTCTGGTGCGCCACCAGCCCTAAAGTAGCCGTCTTTGGCTTCGTTGAAGACAACACCATCGGTGACCCTGAGGAATGACTTTTCCTCTTCGTTCCAAATGAGTTCTTCTTGGTTGGTAACCGCGACCATTAAGTCTTCGGTCTTGATGAACTGGCCCTGTTTGTCGTTCGGGTCAAGGTATAGGCGAAGGGCGGCCAAGCTGTTGGTCTGACCCTTGGTTAGCCCGGCCTGAGTAGCCTCGGTAAAACCAGGCGCGCTCACGGCAACCGCAATGTTGTCTGCAAGAATTTCGATCTTGCAGTCTGCCTCAGCAACTGTTGTCGCGTTGGTAGCAATCACTTCTGAGATTGCTTGGCTACACGCCGGAATCTCGGTTAGTGGAATCGCCCTTCCACCGACAAGAACTTTTCCATTGACCGCGTCGGTTAGAAGAAAGTTGTAGCGCTTCTTTTCGTCTTGAACGAGCTTCACATCGTATTGTGGTGCACCTTCTACTGCGCCGAAACCTGCGGCTTTAATTGCAGATACCGCAAGGTTTTGATCACCGTTGTGGTACGAACCGTAGTTTGTGAAAGCGGTGTAGGCGCTGAAAAAGAGAACATAAACCTGAAACGCGAGAAGCAAAATCACACCGGGTGCCAAATACTTCGCCGGCAATCCACCGCGGCGCAAGTACAACCAGTTCACAATCAACATTCCGACAATTGCAACGCCGACGGCAAACCACTGCTCGCGCATGAAGAGCACGAATGCAACAAAGATTGTTACGGCATCGAGTAGAGCCAAAAGAACGATCTTGATGATTGTGCCTCTGAGGCTTGGGGTTCCGCCATCGTAAAGCTGCTTAACAGATTTGCGCTTTACGTTACTGGCGTCGAGACCGCCTGAGAACGGGTTGGTCATGAAGCATCCCTCCCTGGATGTTGCAAACTACATAAACCCTATTCGCAAAACCGCTGTTCGTTTTGCGGTTTCGAGGCTTCGTTACCCATTCGAAACTGAAAGCGGTTGCTAAATGGGGGCCGTCAAAAAGAAGTGGAGCCCCGGTTTCCCGGAGCTCCACTCGAGCTTTGCGTCTCTGAATTAACCCTTGATTGATGCCTTGATAGCGTCAGTCATGGCCTTCCAGTCAGCAGCAGGGTTGGTTGACTTGCCAGTTAGCAACTTGGCCTCAGTCTTACCCCACTTGTCCCAAACGCTGTCCATCGCAACGATGTTCGGCATTGGAACCGCACGGCGACCAGCAGCAGCAAATGCTGCGATCACTGGGTCGTTCGAAGCAACCACAAGTGCTGCCCTGTTTGCAGGTGAGAAGCTGTCTACGTTGAAGTAGCTAATTCCAGCTTCCTTGCCAGCTAGGTAGGTCAACAACTGGGTTGCGTTTACAACGTCAGTTGAAGGGCTGTTAGCAATGTAGCCACCCTTTGCACCCATGAACTGCTGTGCAGTCTTGCCACCGAATGATGGAATTGCCGATACACCGAAGTCCTTGTTGATTGCAGACTTGGTGGTGCACTTTGAGTTACCGTTCTCGATAGCACCGATTGCCCATGGGCCGGTGATCCAGTACTTGACCTTACCGGTCTTGATGTCGCAAACCATGTCGTCCCAGCCCTTGCCGGCCTTGGCGAAGAACTTCTCGCCCTTGGTTGCTAGGTACTGTGCGAACTTAACACCAGCTGCGTTGTCCATGCCTAGTGTTGAGGTCCAACCCTTTGAGGTTGACTCGAACACTGGAGCACCGAATGAGCTCTGTACTGGGTAGAAGTGGTATGGGTCTCCACCGGTTGCCGAGTAACCAATCTGGAGTTCACCATTCTTGATCTGTGCACCGGTAGTTGGAGCCTTAGGAGCAGCCTTTAGGTTGCGAACGAGAGCAATGTTCTCTGTGTAGAACGGTAGACCGTACTGCTTGCCACCGAACAAGAATGCCTGCATTGCGTTAGGTGCAAGAG
>CAZSRJ010000034.1:0-461 GCA_964609235.1 uncultured Rhodoluna sp. | reverse complement strand
CCAACCGGCTACCGAGAGGGCACGCAGAAGGTAACTGTCGAGAACGTCTTTAGGCTGCGGATAAGGGCAATATTTTCTGTATAGAACGGCATTCCATACTGCTTGCCAGCGAAGCTGAAGGCCTTCACGCTTCTTGGGTCTAGTGAACTAGACGTACTTGCCGACAAAGTAATCGGACGCACGACGCCGGCGGAAACTAAGCTGCCGGTCCAGTCGTGTGCTGCACCGATAAGTAGGTCAGGACCAGTTCCAGCAGGAACTGCGGTCTTCATCTGGTCGCGAACTTGGCCGAAGTCCTTACCAGTAAGAGTGACGGTTACGCCGTTTGCTTTAGCCCAGGTGTCGACAGACGGCTTAAAAGTTGCTACACGAGCGCTGTCTACCCAGACCAAGAGTGTTGGGGTGTTAGCGATGGCTGGGGTGCTCACTGCAAGCATTGATCCCGCTGCCAAAGTCGCTAC
>CAZSRJ010000033.1:0-7559 GCA_964609235.1 uncultured Rhodoluna sp. | reverse complement strand
AACGGTTAGTTTCACGGCTTAGTCCTTCTCAATTCGGTCGAGAATCTCACTGATTGTGTCGATCGTGGTGGTTGGGTTCACAATTGCAAAGCGCAGATTCGGTTTGCCCGCGTGAGAGCTCGGCACCACAAAGGCAATTTGATCTTCGAGCAGTTTGGCGCTCCAGCGCTCGTAATCGGCCTGCTGCCAGTTTTTCTTGGTGAACACAACCACGCTAAGCATCGGCTCGCGAACCAGCTCAAGATCATCGCGCTGACGAATTAGCTCTGCGGCGTCGCGGGCTAGTTGACAGTTCGTCTCGACCGCAGCGCGATAGGCGGCAACTCCGTGGGTTGCGAGAGAGAACCAAAGCGGTAGTCCGCGCGGGCGGCGAGTCAGGTTGATTGCGTAATCACTTGGATTCCACTCGCCAGATTCGGTGAGCGTCTCGAGATACTCGCCGTGCTGAGTGTGGGCCAGTCTTGCAATTTCAGGATTTCGATAGACCAACGCGCAGGCATCAAATGGTGCAAACAGCCACTTGTGTGGATCAACGATAAAGCTGTCAGCAAGATCAATGCCTGCGAAGAGCGGGCGAGTGCTCGGAGCCAAAATGCCAGCGAGACCATAGGCTCCATCAACGTGAAACCAAATCTGGTTTCGTTTTGCAACCTCGCCGATTTGGTCGAGGTGATCGACGATTCCAAAATTAGTTGTTCCCGATGTCGCAACAATTGCAAAAACATCGACACCCTGTGCACCGCGCAGCGCAGCTTCAACCGCAGCACCACTAAGGCGACCATCATCATCTGCTTTAGCCAAGATGATGTCGACATCCATGACTCGGGCTGCGGTCTTCAAACTTGAGTGTGATTCGCTGCTGCAAATGAAAGCCCAACGAGGTGACTTTCGCCCAACGTGTTTTTCTGCATTGAATCGAGCAGCTACGAGCGCCGAAAGATTGCCGATTGTGCCACCCTGTACAAAAACGCCGCCGGCGGTTTCAGGTAATCCGGTCTCGCGCACCAGCCACTCGATTACCTGGTTTTCGGCATAAACGGCGCCAGCGCCCTCCATCCAAGAGCCGCCATAGATTGCGCTAGCCGAGACAATCAGGTCAAACAGTTTCGATGCCTCGGTCGGTGCCGAGGGAATGAACGAAAGGTAGCCGGGGTGATCTGTGCTGATGGTTGAAGGTGCCAAGACCTCACCGAATAGTTCGAGCGCGGCACTGCCGCCCATGCCTGCTTCTGAGATGGTTTGGCCGGCGAGGTCGCGAAGCTCAGGTTCGGGTTTGGGCGAATCCAGGGGAGCGGGAGAGTAGCTGAGCCTGGTTCTGGCGTATTCGAAAACCGCTTCGCGAAGGTCGCCGGTGACCTCGTGCATTTTTGCGCTCTCTGGCGTGGGCAAGGCGTTTTCCTTCGCTACTCTGCTGTTTTAAAGAGCCTAGCCCACGGGTTACCTGTCTTTTTTCTTCACCCGTTTTGCAATCGAAACACCGAAACCAAAGGCGCTTACCGCCAATAGCCCCCAGAACAGAAAGCCCTGCTGCTCGGCGATGGCTGCGCATGAGGTCCAGCCTTCGGCCTGCACCGCCTGGCAGTTCTTCGAGTTGAAGAAACCAATCATCGACCCCAAAGCGCCAACTAAGGCCACCGTGGCAATCATTGCCCAGCTGTTGTTCTTAATCATTTTTCTCCTGACTTGCTGCAATCTGTGCGCGAATGTCATCCATGTCTGCGCTTCTAATTGCCTGAATTATTTCGTCGAGTGTTGGTGCAGGTAACGCTCCGGCTTTGTTCAAAGCAAGATTCCCTCGCGAAAAATCCTCAGTGTGGGAATTGAAGAAATCTTGAGTGCTCCAGCTAAATCGCTGTGCGCCTCGGTGTCTACTTTTGCAAACACAATGTCTTTGTTCGATTCGCTCGCCGCCTCAAAAATCGGGCCGAACTGTCGGCACGGGCCACACCATTCGGCCCAGAAATCGATCAAAACAATGCCTGGCGAGTTTACGGTTTCTTTAAACGACGCAAAATCAATGTCTATGGTTGCCACTGTTTGCTCCTCGCCGTTTGTGCCACAACAATTCCAACAATTACAAGTACACCACCAATTGCTTGCGGCAGGTCAACCATCTGACTAAGCCACAGATAGCCGAACACAAAAGCGAAAACAGTTTCAGATGTGCTCGCTATTCCCACCTTGCTTGCGTTCAGGTGACGCATTGCCAAAAAGGTCAGCAGCATCGGCACAAACGAGCCAAAGATCATTACGAAGAGCAGCAGCCCCCAGGTGGGCAAACTTATTGCGCTCAGGTTTTGGGTGAGATTCAAAGTGCGAGAGAAGTCGATGGCTTTGAGCTGCTGAAAGCTCATGGTGATAGCCCAGAACGCGCTGGCTATTGTGAATGCATAAAACATGGTCGAGAGTGCATCTCTTGTTCGCTGAATTCTCTCGCCCATGATGAAGTAGGCGCTCAAGAAAATCGCCGCCATGAAACCGTAGGTCACACCCTCGGGGTTCAAACCCGTCGACCAGGGTCTTGCCACAATTGCCAAACCTCCGAGCACAAGAGCAACTGCAATCCAAATGCGACCGCGCACTTTTTCTTTGAACAAAACGTATGTGGCGATCGGAACAATCACGATTGCCGTGTATTCGATGAGCAGGGCCACGCCAACCTGCAGGTTAGCCACCGCGTTGCTGTAGGCCCATTGCATCAAACCAACGCCCACAACTCCGAATGCCAAGAAAACCGGCACTTCTCGCAAGGTGATTTTGAACGACTTTGGCTTAGTGGCAACCAGAACCAGTCCCGCAAGCAGAGCCACCGCTCCGGAGCGCATGAAAGTGAGCTGCTCTGCGGTTATGCCGCTATCTATAAGCACTTTGGTGCTGCTGGCATTTAGGCCAAACAACAGCGAACTAGAAATTGCCAAAATGGCTCCCAGAGTGGGGTGCTTTTGATTTTGGCTCATTGCAAAAGCCTAGGCTAGTGAAATGAATAGTTTCGTTTTGGGTGGCGGTTGCTTCTGGTGTCTCGACAGCACATACATGCAGTTCAAAGGTGTAATCGATGTCGAAGTCGGCTACATGGGTGGCGCGGTAGCGAATCCGAGTTATGAACAGGTTTGCGACGGAAACACCGGACACGTCGAGGTGGCACGGGTGATCTTCGACGAAGCCGTTGTGCCGGCAGAGGTAATTCTCGACATGTTCTTCACACTGCACGATCCGACCCAATTGAATCGACAGGGCAATGACATCGGAACTCAGTATCGCTCAGCGATGTTCTATGAAAACGAGGAGCAGCGCGAAATGTTCGAAGCCGCGCGCGATCGTGCAATCGAGTTATGGGGCCCGGCAATTGTCACCGAGATAGTTGCGGTCGAAACCTTCTGGATGGGCGAGGAATATCATCAAGACTTCTTTGCGAAGAATCCGAATCAGGGTTATTGCAATGCTGTCGTCGCGCCAAAGATGGCGAAAGTTCGCGCCAAGTTCACCGAGTATCTGCGCTAGTAAACAGTTTTCAAGCACGGCTAACTTCGCCGACTTATCCACAGATTTCGTTTTCATTCACCACACATAACTTCTCTCAGCCAATCTCTTACTAGCGATCGAGTGATCGCCTAGAGAGAGGTAGAAGTTGTCAGAGATTGTCACTGTTTCAGGGCTTGTAGCAACAACCCCGCGCCACCTGGTAACCCAAGATGGTTTGCCAATCACATCTTTTCGAATGGCGGCTTCGCACCGCAGATTCGATCGCACGGCTAACAAGTGGGTCGACGGTGAAACCAATTGGTTCACGGTTACCGCTTTTCGCCAGCTAGCGATTAACTCCGCAGGGTCTGTTTCAAAGGGTGAACGCGTCTTGGTGACAGGAAAGCTGAGAGTTCGTGACTGGGATAACGGCGAGCGGGCGGGCACGTCTGTCGAAGTCGAGGCCGAGGCTCTAGGGCACGACCTCACCTGGGGCACGGCCGTGTTCACCAGAACCGTCTTGGTGCGCGAGCCAGAGCCCGAAGACGATGGCGATAGCGAGAGCGAAGACGACGAAGAGTTGGTCGCCGCCAAATAGCCACAGACTGCTGGGCCGGCAGGCGACCCCCTCTGCCTGCCGGTTCAGCGCCACACCTCTATTTCGAGACTCGAATCGAAACGGGGGTTGGTGCTCTCTCGCAAAGCATGCATTCTCAGTGCTCAAGATGCAGCCAAAATTGGTCGGATAAACTCTTTCCGACAGCATGCGGCGCGAGAGAGCGCCATCTATTGAAAGAGACAACTACTTTGGCTGAATTCATCTATCAGATGATCAAGGCGCGCAAGGCGCATGGCGACAAGGTCATTCTTGATGACGTAACTTTGGCCTTCTATCCCGGCGCCAAAATCGGTGTGGTTGGCCCAAACGGCGCGGGTAAATCAACCGTTCTAAAGATCATGGCTGGAATCGACACCCCTAGCAACGGTGAAGCTCGTCTCGCAACCGATGCCACAGTTGGAATCTTGCTTCAGGAGCCACCGCTAGACGAGAATCTGACTGTTCTTGGAAACGTCGAACTCGCGGTTAAAGAAACCAAGGCCAAGCTCAACCGCTTTAACGAGATTTCGGCGCAGATGGCCGAACCCGATGCAGATTTCGACACGCTGCTTGCCGAGATGGGTGTCTTGCAAGAGCAGATCGATCACCTCGACGCCTGGGATCTCGATAGCCAACTCGAGCAAGCCATGGATGCGCTGCGCTGTCCACCAGGCGACACTCCGGTGACTCACCTTTCTGGTGGAGAGCGCAGGCGAGTGGCTCTTTGCAAGTTGCTACTTGAGAAGCCAGATCTTCTTTTGCTCGACGAGCCGACAAACCACCTCGATGCCGAGTCGGTTTTGTGGCTTGAGCAACACTTGGCAAAATACCCGGGCGCGGTGCTAGCCGTGACTCACGACCGATACTTTCTCGACAATGTGGCCGAGTGGATTCTCGAGCTCGACCGCGGGCGCGCTTACCCATACGAGGGCAACTACTCGACCTATCTAGAGAAGAAGCGAGAGCGACTTGAAGTTCAGGGCAAGAAAGATGCCAAACTCGCCAAACGCCTCACCGAAGAACTCGAGTGGGTGCGTTCAAACTCGAAGGCGCGCCAGACCAAGTCAAAGGCGCGTTTGGCCAAGTATGAAGAGATGGCCGCTGCCGCCGATCGCGATAGAAAACTTGATTTCGAAGAAATTCAAATTCCGGTTGGTCCGCGACTTGGAAACATCGTGCTTGAAGCCAAGAACATCAAAAAGGGTTTCGGCGATCGAGTTCTCGTAGATGGTCTGAGCTTCTCACTGCCACGAAACGGAATCGTTGGGGTCATCGGCCCTAACGGTGTTGGAAAGTCAACCCTGTTCAAGAGCATCGTCGGTCTAGAAACACTAGACAGCGGTGAATTGAAAATCGGAGAGACCGTAAAGATTTCATACGTAGACCAATCACGCGCCGGCATCGACCCGAACAAAACTCTCTTTGAGGTTGTTTCTGACGGCCTCGATTTCATGATGGTCGGTAACACCGAGATTCCATCGCGCGCCTATGTTGCTGCCTTCGGGTTCAAGGGCGCAGATCAACAGAAGCCTGCAGGGGTTCTGTCGGGCGGTGAGAGAAACCGATTGAACCTAGCGCTTACCTTGAAGCAAGGCGGAAACCTTTTGCTTCTCGACGAGCCAACCAACGACCTCGATGTCGAAACGCTTTCGAGCCTCGAGAACGCACTGCTTGAGTTTCCGGGTTGTGCCGTTGTCATCACTCACGATCGCTGGTTTCTCGACAGAGTTGCCACGCACATTTTGGCCTACGAAGGAACCGACGACGACCCAGCCAACTGGTATTGGTTTGAGGGCAACTTCGACTCATACGAAGAGAACAAGGTCGAACGTCTCGGCGCAGAAGCAGCCAAGCCGCACCGTTCTACCTATCGCCGCCTGACTCGCGACTAATCTGCTGGCTGGCCATGCAGCCGTTGCGAGCAACTATGTGGGTTGCTACTCGCCAAATTCGGGAACGCGAACCATGCCCTCTTGGGCAACTGTTGCCAGCAAAACGCCGTTGCGATTGAAGATTCGACCGAGCGACAGACCCCTGCCGCCCTGTGCGCTTGGCGACTCCTGAACGTAAAGCATCCACTCGTCGGCTCGACCGTCGCGGTGAAACCACATGGCGTGATCGAGACTTGCCGACTTTAGCCCGCGATGAGCCCAAGCGATTCCGTGCCTGCGATAAATGCTCTCGAGAATCGTGTAATCGCTGGCATAGGCCATCGCAGCTCGGTGAATCTGCATGTCGTCAGGCAACTGGCCAAGCGACTTGATCCAAACAGCTTGGTGAGCAACCTGCTCACCTTCGACCTTGAAGAAAATTGGTGCGGTCACGTGACGCATGTCGAATGGCCTTGCCTTAGCCCAATACTGAACCACGGGATGCTCGCTCTCGCCAAGCAGTGAAGCAGCGGTCGGCAGGGACTCGGGGTCAGGAATATCTTGAGGAAACGCATCCTGGTGATCGAGGCCCGGATCGGTGTCTTGAAACGAGGCAATCATCGAAAAAATCGGTTGGTCATTTTGAAATGCCTGCACACGGCGGGTGCTAAAACTTCTTCCATCGCGAAGTCGGTCTACTGAAAACTTAATCGGCAGGTCGATGTCTCCCGGACGCAAGAAGTATCCGTGCAAAGAATGCACATTTCTAATGCCATCGGTTTCAACAGTCTGCGTTGCCGCCACGAGACTCTGCGCCAAAACTTGTCCGCCATAAACACGGCCGTGAGGCATCCACTGTGACGGACCTTCAAAAATGTCTTCACCGCTTGGCGAAGAAGAAAGCTTGGTTAAGTTCAGGGTTCTGAGCAGATCGTCCAATGGGTTTTCTGGAATTGGAACTGACATGATTCTCCGAACTGGCGCTGAAAGATGGGCGCAAAAGGTAGTTTAGATAACGATGAATAAAGACTTCGTACTAATTGATGAACAGTCGGCAAAAGATTTGCAGTCTTACCTCTCGAGGGCTAAGCGACTTGACCCAGACGGCTTGGTTCGCCTGCGGGCTTACGGAAATGTGCTCGCGGCTTATGTTGCTCCGCTTTTCTCGGGCTCACTGCTCGATGGCGGTCTGACGGTTATCGGTTTGCGCACCACCGAACTTGCCGGTGAAGCCGAAGTAGATCGCCTGGTTTCGATTACCGCGGTGCTCGACCGGCTTGCTCGAGTGCTCGAAAGCGGCACGACAGAATTTCGCATCGAGGTTCCCGAGGCCGGCCAGCGCGCGGCTTGGGCTGGAATATCACCGCCGCGCTCTGGCTGGGTTGCCGGTGGAGTAATCGAAGAACCAGAGCTCACCGCAATTGCGAGAGCCGGAATTCAAGAGGTCGCGGACACTCTGCCGACTTCGGTCGGTGGCCCGATCGCGGCACGCATCCGTGGAGAAATCTGGGGCAGGGGAATCGAGAGCGACACCCGCATTCCCACCGGCGCAGCATTCGTGGCCGCCGGGCTCGGCTTTATGACCGAGAACGAGCAGGTCTCGATTTACTTGGCAGAGAACTGGGTTC
>CAZSRJ010000032.1:0-7699 GCA_964609235.1 uncultured Rhodoluna sp. | reverse complement strand
AGCTGGCGACTCAACTCTTCGGTAATGAAGGCTGATGGCACCGAGTCTTCTGAGCTTTGGAATTCCATAGACGGCAATTCTCTCGCAACTCTCTCGAGTTGCGTAATGGTTGGTAACTTAGGCGCTCGGTTCGCTTAGGTGGTCAAAAGCCATGGCTGCGAGCAGGGCGGCTCCGTCGGCCAAAACAGTGTCGTCAAACTCAGCTTTGTTCGAGTGGTTAACCGGGGCGGTCAAGAAGTCAACGCCTGGCTTGTGTGCGCCATAGAAAATGAATGCACCGCCCATCTCTTCAATGATCGAAGCCATGTCTTCTCCACCGGCCATCGGGGTCGGCATGTCGAAATATCTCTGTGGTCCAAACGTTTCCTTAACAACGCGCTCGACTCGCGCAACCGCGTCGACGTCGTTAATCAGCACCTTGGTGGCGTTGCTGAATTCGTGCTCAATTTCGACACCATATGACTTAGCGACTCCAGCCAAGAACTCAGGCACTACATCGCGCAACTTTGCAAAGTGCTCGCGCGAGAAGGTGCGAACGGTTGCACCAAACGAAGCGGTTTCAGGAATCACGTTTGTGGTGTGAGTGTCACCCGCTTCGAGCCAACCAACATTCACAATCACGGGGTCGAAAGCGTTGAGTTTTTTGTTCAAGAAGGTTTGCAAGCCCGACATCACTTCAACCAGGGGAGTGATTGGGTCGTTGGCCATCCATGGTGACGAACCGTGACCACCGGCTCCGCGAACCTTCACAATCAAGTCACCCGCACTTGCCATCATCGTTCCAGGTCGCGAAGCAAAAACTCGGTTCGGCAGCATTGCGCTGAACACGTGTAAGCCATACGCGGCAATCGGCTTCTTGCCGCTGATCATGTGAGCGCCCTCTTCGAGCATCACACCGGCGCCATCGTGGCCTTCTTCGCCCGGCTGAAACCAAACCACAACATCGCCGTGCAGCTTGTCTTTATGTGTCGCAATTAGATGCGCTGCACCGACACCCATGGCCATGTGCAGGTCGTGACCGCAAGCGTGCATGTAGCCGTTGGTCGACTTGAAGTCTTCTGAGGTGTCTTCTTGCACAGCAAGGGCATCCATGTCGGCGCGCAGCAAAACAGTTGGGCCGGGGTGCGCACCTTTTATGAGAAGCGCAATGCTTGTGAGGTTCTTGCCCAGAGTAATCTCGCCAATTCCCTTGATTGAGCCAAGAATTCGCTCTTGGGTTTTTGGCAGGTCGAGTGCAAACTCAGGAATCTGGTGCAGGTCGCGGCGAATGCCTTGAAGAACTGGCAGATAGGTTGCAGCCTCGGCGACGAGTGCTTTGTGGTCCACGGTGACTCCTTTTGCTGGTCTTTGGCTATTCTGGCACGCCTAGGCTTGACCCATGTTCTTTGAGCAGATGCACCCAAGTTGGCAAGAGGCACTTGCCGGCCAGCGTGATTTGCTCGATGAAATCGAAGCCAAAGTGAGCACTGATGGCGCCGTGGCCCCAGCGTTGCCGTTGGTGATGCGGGCGTTCGAGCAACCCGTTGATTCAGTTCGTGTGCTGTTGGTAGGGCAAGACCCATACCCGACACCGGGGCACGCCATTGGGCTCTCGTTTGCGGTTGCGCCAGAGGTTAGCCCGCTGCCGAGAAGCCTGCAGAACATGATGCGCGAGTTGCGCGATGACCTAGGCAAAGAGATCTCAAACGGCGGCGATCTGCAACGCTGGGCTAACCAGGGAGTAATGCTTCTGAATCGCCACCTGACTACTTCTTCTGGCACATCGGCAGCCCACTTCGATGCCGGTTGGGCGAGGTTTACAGACGCGGCAATCAAGGTGCTCAATCGCGCTCGCGGCAGAAAGCTCGTTGCGATTTTGTGGGGCAACGAAGCCATCGCTTTGCAAAGGTTGCTAACCGATGTGCAGGTGGTTTCGAGCGCGCATCCGAGCCCGCTATCGGCAAGGCGTGGTTTCTTCGGTTCAAGACCGTTTTCGAAGACTAATGACGCACTCGTTTTCGTTGGCGAGCAGCCGATAGATTGGTCTTGCTAATCAAATGTGCAAAAGGAATCTCGATGGCTCTCGACTCTGAATCTCGCTGGAAGCTTGTTCGCAAGCTGCGAGCTAAAGGTGGCGAACAAAGCCGACCAAACGAGGTAGCCATACGCGAGGCTCAACTCGCAGACCTGGTGGCAGTCACAGAGATCTACAACTACTACATCGCCAACAGCGTTGTGACATTTGATATCGACTCAATGACTAACGCCGATTGGGAATCAAAGTTTCACTACATTCAAGGGCTCGGTCTTCCGTTCATAGTTGCCGAAACCGACAGCAAACAGGTGATCGGCTTTGCTTATGTTGCACCCTGGCGCCAGAAGGCGGCCTACCGCCGAACCGTTGAAGACAGCATTTACCTGCGACCGGCAGCAACCGGCAATCGAGTTGGCACCAAACTCTTGAAATCGCTCATCGAGGCGAGCAAGGCTGCCGGCGTCAAAGAAATCGTTGCTGTCATCTCAGACAAGGGTGCAGAGTCGTCAATCGCCTTGCACGAGAGCTTCGGTTTCACCAAGCAGGGGCAGCTAGGAAAGGTTGGCTTCAAGTTCGGTCGCTGGCTGGGCGTGGTCTTGATGCAGAAGAGTCTCTAGTTTTAAGGTATTTCACAGAGCGTCCGCTTAGGCTTGCAACATGAAGCGTTTTCGTGGGGTAGCCGCTCTTGTCTTGGCCGTTATCTCGTCAATCGGGCTAATCGCGCCCGCGAATGCTTCCCAAGCTTCGTTTGACCCAATCGAAACCGGCACTGCAACCGGATTAATCGTCAAGTACCGCGCAGATGTTGAACCTCTCGCTGCAGATGGCCTTGCAACTGGTTCAAACGCCGCCAAGGTTGCCCTTACCTTTGGTCACGCTCTCGGCGACAACATCTACACCGCAGACTTTTCTGCAGATCTTGCAATTAGCGAAGCGCGCAGAATTGCCCGAACTCTCGAGCAAGACCCTCGCGTTGAGATGGTTTCGATCAACCAAAACTTTTCACCTGCGAGCTTGAGCGTTGGGGGCAGCTCAGCACTAGCAGCGCTTCGTGCGGCGTCTGCGGTGCAGTCGCTGCGAGTGGTTGACGCGTTCAATAAAGCAAACCCAACCACTGCTGCTGTTCGCCTTACTTGGAAAGCCCCGAGAAACTTGTTCGGTGCAAAAATCACCGGCTACATAGTTGAATACTCTTCAAACGGCGGCCAGAGTTACACAGCAATCAAGCGTGGCACCGCACTCAGTTACACAATGAACACTGGGCTCGAAGCCGGCACCCGCTACACGTTCAGGGTCAAAGCGGTAACCAAGTTGGCAAGCGCATCTCGAGCCGGGGCCGCGTCAGCCGTAGTTGCTGTTCGCCCAACTACAGCGCCGCAGCCACCCATCCTTGCGAGTGGAAACGTCGTGACTAGCGTTTTGAACCCAACATGGATTCAGCAAAACTTGGCTCAGCAGGGCGGCTTGCCAGTGACCTACTTAGCAACTGCGAGTGCTGATGGTCTGCCAAACGTTACCTGCACAACAATTGCAAACACCTGTGTCTTCGTTGGGCTTTCGGCTGGAGTGAATTACAAGCTTTCGCTCGTTGCCACAAACACACGTGGTTCAACCAGCGCGGTTACCGAGTTCAAACCGGCAGACGAGTATTACAGCAGCCAGTGGCACCTGTTCGCCGAGTATGGCGTAAACATGCCGAAAGCCTGGAACTACACCCGCGGAATCAAGTCTGTGGTCGTTGCAGTGATCGACAGCGGAATCACCAAGCACCCAGACCTCGATGCCCAGGTTGTGCCCGGTTATGACTTTGTAAGCAACAGAAACCGCTCTAACGACGGCGATGGCTGGGATGCCGATCCGTCTGATCCGGGAGACTACTACACAGACGCTCGCGGAAACTTTGTCGAAAGTTCATGGCACGGAACCCATGTAGGCGGAATTATTGCGGCAGCATCGAACAACATCGGCATCACGGGTGTTGCCCCCGGAATTGTTATTCAACCTGTTCGCGCAATGGGTGCCGATGGCGGAACCTCGGCAGACCTAATTGCCGCAATCAACTGGGCAGCCGGATTATCTGTGCCAGGTGTTCCAGACAATCCAACTCCGGCAAAGGTAATCAACATGTCTATGGGCACATCGGGAATCTCGATTTGCGACGACATAGCAGCCGGTGGTCGTTTGGGCAGCACGGGCCAAGCGCTCAAGGCTGCCAAAGCTGCAGGTGTAACCACGATTACCGCGGCCGGAAACTTCAACACCGATGCCCGCTTCTCGTATCCGGGAAACTGTTTTCCAACAATCAACGTTGGTGCAACCGGATTCAGCGGTGACCGTGCCTGGTATTCAAACTTCACAGCGCCAACGGCTCAAGGCGTAGGCGTCGATATTTCTGCTCCGGGCGGCGACGATCGCGATCAAGCGCAGACACCCCCGAGCACCGAGGGCCAGTTGGTTTCAACTTTCAACGATGGTCAGTCGAAGCCAGGCAACCCTACCTATGCAATCGAAGAGGGAACCTCGATGGCAGCGCCTGTTGTTTCAGGAATCGTAGCTCTGCTCTACTCGATCAAACCAACCCTCACCTTCGATGAGGCCTGGAACATAATTAGCAAGACCGTCAAGCCATTCAAACCCGGCGGACAGTGCGCGACTTCAACCACAGGGCTTTGCGGCATCGGAATCGTAAACGCCGGTGCAGCCGTCGAGTTCTTGATCGGGCAAAAGTAAAGCCTTAAACAAAAAACCGGTTGTCTGAGACAACCGGTTTTTCATTCGTGCGGGCGAAGGGACTTGAACCCCCATGCCTTGCGGCGCTGGAACCTAAATCCAGTGCGTCTGCCAATTTCGCCACGCCCGCAACCTTTTCATTCTAAACCATAAATCGGCCTGTGGAAAAGTCGGGCAGAATCCGCGTGACCGTGCGACTTTAGCCAGCGGAGGCAGAGATGGCAACTATTCAAGATGAGATTTCTCAGGTGGCAAGAAGGTTAACCAATCGCGTATCGGCTGGCGAGGCACTCGATCGAGCCGTAGACCTGGTTAGCCAAAAGCGGCAACTAGACCTCGAAGCCAGACAAGAACTGGCCTCAACCGTGAAGTCAGAATCACTCGGATACGGTGTGCTGCAACCATACTTTGACGATTCAACGATTGAAGAAATCTGGATCAATCGACCCAACGAGCTATTTGTATCTCGAGCCGGGCTATCCGAACGCGTTTTCTTGAGCCTTAGTGCCGAAGACATCAGCAGTTTAGTTGAGCGCATGTTGAGGCACTCGGGGCGCAGGTTAGACCGCTCATCTCCATTCGTTGACGCGGCGCTAGCCGATGGATCAAGGCTTCACGTGATAATTCCAGACATCGCTCGCGAGCACTGGTCATTGAACATAAGAAAGTTTCCGACCCAAATTTGGAGACTCGCAAATTTGGTCGAACGCGAGGTTATGACACTTCAACAGGCCAGGTTCTTGGCCGGGCAGATTCGAGCTGGCAAGAATGTGCTGGTCTCTGGCGCAACGCAGGCGGGTAAAACAACTTTGCTGTGTGCGTTGATAGCCGAAACTAATGCGGCAAAGCGGCTTGTGACGGTCGAGGAAACCTTTGAAATTCGCGCGGTTAACTATGACTGGGTGGCTCTTCAAACCCGTCAGCCAAACCTTGAAGGTCGGGGTGAGGTTTCGCTTCGACGTCTGGTCAAAGAGAGTTTGAGAATGCGGCCAGAGTTACTTGTGGTGGGAGAAGTGCGTGAAGCTGAGAGCCTCGATCTGCTAATCGCCATGAACTCGGGGCTACCCGGCCTCTGCACAATTCACGCAAACTCGGCAGTCGAAGCTGTTCAGAAGCTTTGCACCTTGCCATTGCTCGCCGGTGCAAACATCTCTGCTGACTTTGTTAAGGCAACCGTGGCGAACTGCATAGAAATCGTTGTGCACTGCGAAATGCTCGAAAACGGCCAAAGAAGAGTGAGTCAGATTGCGACAGTCAATTGGAACGCAAAAATCAACGAAGTCGCAGTTGATCTGATTGAGATCGGCAAGAGTGACTAACTGGCTGCGCATTAGGTTTGACCAGGCTGCGGTAGCCAATCCAATGCGCCTGCAAGTGATTGCAGTTGTCTTGCTCCTGCTGGTTTTTGCTCTCGTGCAAGACGTTTTTCAAGTATGGATTTTGAGCCTTTCGGTCTGCGTTGCTGCGCTAGCACTCGCCCTCGAAGCGCTTAGCTTGAAAGCCAAGGCCAGAGCCCGCCAAATTGCAGATGAATGGCCCTCTGTGCTCGAATCACTTGAGTCGGCAGCTCAGAGCGGCATGTCATTGCTCGATTCAATTCGTGATTTAGCTGAATCCACACAACTTTTGGTTTCTAAAGATTTCGCATTTACCTTTCATCTGTGCGAAAGAGGTTTGGGGCTAGATGCCGCCTTAGCGCAGCTGAAGAACCGATTTGCATTGAGCATTTGTGATTCGACAATTGAGACGCTGAGATTGGTCAACGACTCCGGCGGGGCCGGTTATCTCTCGGCCCTTCGGCATCAAAGCCGAGCAATTCGGTCTGGCAGCAGCATCGCGCAGCAGGTTCAGGCCAAACAAGGATGGGTTCTCGGCACCGCAAAAATTGCGGTGGCAGCGCCATGGTTGATCGTGGTTTTGCTTTCTGGGAGACCCGAGAACGCCGCCGCATACGCATCGGTGCAAGGTTCGCTTCTTTTGCTTGCCGGGCTGGCTACATCTGTTGTGGCGGTTTTTCTAATCGGCAAAATCGGCAAAGTCGATGAGCAGATTCGAGTCTTGGCTTGACTTTGCTCGCAACACTAATCTCATCAATCACGATTGCAATCGCGATTTCAATTTTTGTTTCAGCATCCAGAAAGCCGAGCCTAGCCTCGCGACTGGCTCAGGTGGTTCCTGGCAGCGGTCTCGACTTTAGGGGTGCAGCGAAAAAGAGAAGAGTTGCGCATCTTTCAAAGCGCGAGCGCAGACAGATTGATACCGAGTTACCCGATCTAATCGATTTAGCGTGCGGTGCACTTCTAACCGGCCACTCATTACACGCGGCTATAGAAAGAGTCGCCTCACGATCGAGATCGTTGGTTGCAGAAGAATTAAAGACTTTTCTAAAAAATGTTGCACTCGGAGAAAGTATCAGCAGCGAGCTTGCCGCCCTTTGCGAGAGAAAACCAACCGCAGCCATGAAAGAGTTCGTCAACAAGATTTCGATATCAATCGCGCGAGGTACACCTCTCGTCGAGTCATTCGAGGCACTAAGTGAAAGCCTCAGAGAGCGTCGAGCTTTTGAACTTCTCAAGCGAGCGGGGGTCAATGAGACCAAGATGTTGATTCCGCTCGTCGCTCTGGTGTTGCCAACCACTGTCTTGTTTGCGCTCTTTCCGAGCGTAAGGTTCCTGAACATTGGCTTCAACTGAAAGGAAGAAAATGAAGATAACGGCAACTAATGAACGGGGCGATGTTCCTGGCTGGGTTTTGATAACACTCATGACTGCGGGTTTAGTCGTGCTTATGTGGTCTGTCGCGGCACCAGCTTTGCGCGGCGTCTTCGAGCAGGCCCTTGCCAGAGTCGCGTCTTTCTAGATCTGCTTGCCAACGCGAGGCAACCCGCGCACTTGAGCTCTGGGATGCGGGTTCAGCTGTCGCTGAGTTCGCTTTGCTTGCCCTGCCTCTTTGCCT
>CAZSRJ010000031.1:0-7704 GCA_964609235.1 uncultured Rhodoluna sp. | reverse complement strand
TCGATCGACAATCTCAACGGGCTTCGACCACTTCTGCGAGTTGTCTGCTGCGCCTAGATCTCTATTGGGGTTGATGCTCATGAAAATCTTTCCGCCAACCCAGAATGGGCCGTCTACTCGACCGAGCATCATGACCCAGCACTGAATCTCGTCGTTCCAACTCACCGATGGGCCCCAATAGTAGAGCTCATCTCCCTGAGACACGCCGCCGCCGCCGTCTTCGGCAGCAATCTGCAACGACTTAATCGGCTTACCGACTCCGTTCCAATCGGCGTTGAAGCCGGTGCCATCCCAGCGTTTCGCTTTTTTCTCTGGATTGTCGAGGTCTGCGATTGCGATGCGGCCACGCTCACGCACTGGCCAGAAGCCTCTTCGGCAGACGTCCAGGTCTCGGGTGAGAATGGTCCCGGGTAGGCATACTCGCCGAAGAACACGTATAGGTATTCGCCGTTTGCGACTGCACTCGGGTCTCCGACACCACCCGGAAAACAGTAGTTCTTGTTGATCGGAAGCCTAATCATTCGATCGTTTCTGTCTTCGAGAATGATTCCTAGGTTCTTCCAGCTGTCGCCGCCGTCGATCGACTTCATGATTCCGATTCTTGGCGCGGCCTGAATCGAAGAATCACCTTTGAGTCCGGGCGGCCAGTTGTCGTCGCTCATGCCCTCGCCGGTTTCGGGTTTGTAAAGCAAAGTGCTCGGATAGTTCTCGTTGTGATAAAGCGAGTAGAGAGTTCTGCCTGATGCATCGTCAGGTGACTGGTAGATGGTTTCGAACCACACGGCTCCGTGCAAACCATCTTCTTCTGGCTTTACGACCTTCGGAAGATCTGGACGCACGAATGCTTCTGGCGGTAGCGCGAATGTCTCGCTAACGGTTGAGCCCTCACCAAACTTAAGTTCGTTGCCGTCACCCCACACCGGGTCTTCGCCATACTTGCCAGGAAAGATTCTGAACTTGTCGCCAACCCAAGCGGTAGACATATTGCAGTCGATGAAGCTGCCGAAAAGTTGACGCTCGGTTTGGTGCAAACGAACCACGATGTTTTCAACACCGGTTTCGATTTCTCTGTAGTCGCTCACTTGCCTTTTCCTTTCGATTAGCTTTCAAACTCAAACAAAACTTGGCCCGAGAAGTTCTGAGCGGGCAGTTGATACTTTGGCAAGACGCCTGGGCCGCAGGCTGCCGTGCCAACTCCAGAGCAGGCGAAGTCGAACACAATGTGCGCTGTCGAGCTCGGGCCGAGCAGGTGGTCGTGCGAGGTTTTGGCAACCTGGTATGGCGACCAGGGTCTGATGGTCAACCCAACCGGCGAACCGAATCTGGCCTTTAGTGAGTCTGCGATCTGAACCGAAGACACCATCGCTCGACGGCTTGACTCCTGAGGTCTAACCGTTCGCTCTTGCAAGCCATCGATGGTCGACGAGAACCAGCCGAGCCTGGCGGCCTGCCCGGTGTCTGGATAGGCGGGCGAAGGCCCATTGCCAAACCAGTGCACCAGTGTGTCTGAAGGGGTCGAAATGGTGAACTCGACGCCTGCCCTTGCCCAGTGTGATGGCCAGGCTTCTGGCCAGTGCTCGTTGATTACCGCGTCAAGCTTGAGCTCGAGCCCACTTGGCCTTAGCGACCAGATGTAGGTGCAATCGACGGCAGCGTTGGTTGCTGCGGCCCCGACCCGAGTCTTTACCTTTATTTGAGTATCGCTAACCTGCTCAACAGAAATCAGTCGAGAAACGAGCCGGTCAAGGCCCAGCAGTCGCCAGCGTTCAGCCGCCGCCGGAAACGCTGCTTCTCGCCACGCGGTTCTGAGATCGTTGTCGGTTGGCGCGCGCCAAAGGCTGATTGCCCAATCGGCAATTTCAGTTTTGCCAATTCGAACCGGCCTGCCAGTTTCGCTGCAAATTTCAAGAAGGTCAGAAAGTGATTGCGACGAATTCGCCGTTGACTCTTGTAAAGCGCCCCTCGCTGAAACACACTGCGTGCTTGCAACAACCCAGCCGCTCGCAACTGCCCAGCTCTGCGTTTCGTTTGCGAGCCAGATAGTCAGCACGCCGGTGTTCTGCTGCAAGAGTGCAGAAACTTCTTCAGGCAAACGAAGCACTCTGGTTTCGCGTGCGGCGAGAGGTTGATAGTCGATAACGCCAGAGCCGACAGTTGTGTTTTCGCTTTCAATCTTCCAGTTCAAGCTCAGGTGCGAACTGTCGCTGAAGTCGAATCTGCTAATCATGGTTAGCTCAGAACCCGAGTCGTTTAGGCTGAGCGACACCGGAGAGTAAACAGCAGCTAGATCTAGCAATCCGGCGCGTGGTTCGCGAGTCGAACTGACGAGCCCGTCAATCACAAAGTTGCCATCGTGAAGCGGTTCGCCAAAGTCGCCACCGTAGTTAGTTTTTGTAATTCCGTTTTCGATTGTCGTGATGCCGTGCTCTAGCCACTCCCAAACAAACCCACCCATAAGTCGCGGATGCTTGTCGAACTGTTCTTGGTATTCGGTTAATCCGCCAGGGCCGGTTCCCATTGCGTGCGCATATTCGCAGAGCACAAAGGGCATGTTTCTTCTGCGTGCATCGAGAGCTGCGTTCTCGAGCGGCTCTTCTGTTCCAAGACCAACTTGCTCAACGTGCCAGACCGGCGGATACATCATGCTCCACACATCAACGTGCTCGCAGTCTTGATCGCCCTCGTAGTGCAGGGGCCGCGAGTCGTCAATCGCCTTCATGGCCTTGGCCATTGAGCCTAGATTGCGGCCCACCCCGGCCTCGTTGCCGAGCGACCACATGATGATGCTGGCGTGGTTCTTGTCTCGCTCGACCATGCGCACGGCGCGGTCGACAATCGCGGCTTCCCAGTTTGGGTCGTCGGTAGGGTTGTCGACCCAGCCAACGTTACCGAATCCGTGGGTTTCAAGATCGCACTCATCGATAACCCAGAAGCCCATCTCATCTGCCAAATCGAGCAGCAAAGTCGATGGCGGATAGTGCGAGGTTCGAATCGCGTTGATGTTGCTGCGCTTCATTAGTGCCAACTCTTTGCGCACGGTTTCTTCGTCGACCGCGCGGCCGAAGAGCGGGTGGTGTTCGTGTCGGTTAACTCCGCGAAGTTGAATCGGCACATCGTTCACGGTGAAAACCGGCCCTTTGATTGCAACAGTTCTGAAACCAATTTTGATTTCAACGGTTTCACCGTCTTGCGAATCAACAGCCGTGCTAATTCGCAGAGTGTATAAGTTTGGCGTTTCGGCAGTCCAAGGCTTTGCACTCGAGATGTTTTCGGTTTGGTTATGCTGCAGAGTCGTGCCGGTTTCAACCAGATGCAAACTCAGTGCACTTCCGGCAGCACTTGTCTTCACGCGCACGCGAAGTTTGGCCTCGCCGTTAACCCAATCGGCATCAACCGCAACGTCTTCGATTGACACCTCTGGGCGACTAATCACCGAAACATCACGGATGATTCCTGGCAGCCACCATTCATCTTGATCTTCAAGATATGACGCAGCGCTGAAAGTGTAAACGCGAAGCGTGAGAGTGTTTTTTGCTTTCGCGCGACCGCTGAGATCAAACTCGCTCGGCAGTCGACTGCCTCGAACAGAGCCAATGTATTCGTCGTTCCACCAAACATCGGCAGCACCTTCGATTCCGTCAAATCTCAAGACCGCGTTGGTCGGGGGCACATCCCAGCTAACATCGCGCTGATACTCACCGACACCATTTTCGTCTGGCGGGTATGGCGGGTCGATGGCGAAGGGATAGTTGACGTTTGTGTAACTCGGCAGACCGTGCGGCTGCTTCAGAAAGTTGTCGAGGTGCGGCATAACGAAACTCGCCGGCACCGGAATCAGTTCGTCGTGACCTTGGTCAAACCTTGGCACCGAACTGGCGTCAACCACCCGAGGCAGCCAGCGAAAGCGCCACATTCCGTTGAGGTTCGTGGTTGGGGCATCGGTCTTGAGCGCGGCTCTGGGCGGCAGGGTGTTGTAGCCCGGATCTCTGCTTTCGAGGGGTTGAATCATTGATTCGCCGTTCTGGTTAGTCAATTTGGAGTCCTGATAGGCGCAGTGTGATCACCTGGAAGGGCCTAAATTGCAGGTCGATAGAGCCACCCGAAACCTGCTCGGCTGAGGTCGGTAGCTCTAAGAAGTCGGTCAGCCAAATCTTCTTGGCGACCCCCGCGAATGCAATTCGGCTGTCGGCGCGACCGCCAGTTGACTCATAGAGCCTCACGATCAGGTCGCCGCTGCCATCTTCGGCAAGTTTCACGGTTTCGACCAGCACTTGCGGGGCAGAACTGCTCACCAGTGGCTCAACCGGTCGATTGCCCTGCACCTCGCGCGCTGGGTAGTTCAGTTCGTAGCCAAGGCTCACGGCATCTTCGATTGTCGCCGCTGGCCGAATCTTGAAGTTCAGAGAGTGCCTGCCCTGATCGGCTTCTGGGTCTGGAAACTTCGGCGAACGCAACAGCGAGAAACGCACGCTCGTGACCGTTGCACCGTTGGCCTCGGTGGTTCGTTGAACGTCGAATCCGTAAGTTGAGTCGTTCGCGAATGCAACACCCCAGTCTTTCTCATTCAAGAACAGATACTTGTGCTGGCAAGATTCGAAGCGCGCGAAATCCCAACTCGTGTTCTCATGGGTTGGCCTTTTGACAAAACCAAACTGTGTTTCGGCTGCAACTTCTTCTGCGTGAATGTCAATCGGAAACGCGAGCTTGAGTAATTTCTCGTTCTCGTGCCAATCAATTTCGAAACCGATATCGATTGACTTTGACCCTGGCTCAAGTCGAATGGTTTGCACGATGGTGCTGGCTTGTTGCGAAGCAGAGTGAAGCACGCGCCTGGTTTCGATTACCGCCGTGCCATCGGCTTCTTTTCGCACATTGAAATCATCAACGCTGTCTAACACTTGCTTCGAGTTTCGATAATGCTCGTCGATGTCCCAGGCATCCCAGCGGGTTGGGTTGTCGTTGTGCAGGTGCAACTCGTTCGCAGCGATGCCCGGTGCAATTGCCTCGCGGTTAGTTGCCAAAGAAAGGAGAGATACTATGCGGCCTGAGCGATCTACCCGCACGCGCAATTCTTCGTTTTCGAGAATGACAAACTCGTTTTGTTCTGACACTGAGGTTGCCTGAGCAGAGTTTCTCGCAATTCCAACCCCAAGAGCCGCAACACCATTTCGCGAAAGAGGCATGGCATTGACTGTTAGGGCTTGCGTGGCTGTGTTGGCCGTTGGGTCGTTCGCCAGCGCGGCTAGCGAAGAGTTGATTATCTCGAGCAGCTCGCGAGTTATCTCGGCGTGACGATTCTCAACCTCTCTGTAGACCCAAGCGATTGCAGTGCCAGGCAGAATGTCGTGAAACTGCATCAATAGAATGCTCTGCCAAATCTCTTCAAGCTGGGCGCTCGGGTAGGCAGCGCCTGTCTTGAGGGTCGCGTAGCTCGCCCATAGCTCAGCCTCACGTAGCAACCCTTCGTTGCGACGGTTGCCCTGCTTGGTTCTGTGCTGCGAGGTCAACACTCCGCGGTGCAGTTCGAGATACATCTCGCCGCGCCAGACCGGCGCATTGGCATACTCGCTTCGAGCCAGCGCGAAGAACTCATCGGCTGTGCCCATAGATACCTTCGGCGAGCCCTCGAGATCGCCGGTGCGGTGTGCCGCCGCAATCATTTCGCGGGTTGGCCCGCCGCCACCATCGCCCCAACCAAACGGCACGAGCGAAATTGACGAGCGACCCTTTTCAGAGAAATTCTTTTCGGCGTGCGCCAACTCTTCACCTGAGAGTTCAGAGATGTAAGTGTCTGCCGAAGGAAAGTGCGAGAAAACTCTTGTGCCATCGATGCCTTCCCACCAGAAGGTGTGATGCGGCATGCGGTTGACCTGATTCCAAGACATCTTCTGACTCAGAAACGAACTGATGCCAGACTGCGTAACAATTTGCGGAAGTGAACCCGAGTAACCGAACGAATCTGGCAACCATGCTTCGCGTGCGTGCATCGCAAAGTTATCTTGAAAAAACTTTTGCCCGTAAACAAATTGCCTAACCATCGCTTCAGAGCCGGGCATGTTTCCGTCACACTCGACCCACATTCCGCCAACCGGTTTCCATTGACCATTCGCAACGCGTTTTTTGATGCCTTCAAAAACACTCGGATAGTGATCTTTGATCCACTTGTAGTGCTGAGCAGAAGAGGCCGAAAAGATGAAGTCGTCGTGCTCATCCATGAGGCTTAGAACATTGCTAAAGGTTCTCGCACACTTGCGCACGGTTTCTCGAATTGGCCACAGCCACGCCGAGTCGATGTGCGCATGACCGGTTGCAATAACTCGATGGCTCGAGGCACTTGCCGGTGCGCTAAGCGCGGCAGTGAGTTTTTTGCGGGCCGCACTGGCGGTGCCAGAAACATCGCTCGGGTCGATTGCATCGAGCATGTCTTCGATCGCACGGGTGACCACATGCCTTCTGGTGCTGTCTTGCGCAAGGCTCACCATTAGACCGCGCAGGGTGAAAATGTCTTGAACTAACTCCCAAACCTCGATGTCTCGTCGAGCGATGTGCAGCTTCTTCAATTCATACAGTGGCTGCTCAGAGGCGGTATCCCAGTCGCCAAGGGTTGTCGGCTCAAAGGTGTATTCGCCGGCGACATCGGGGTTGGCCGCTACCTCGAGATAGAACTCAACCTTTTTGTTGCCGTAAGACCACGGCAACCAGGAGTTCTTCGGCGCTATGGCCTTGATGGGCTTGCCGGCCAGGTCGTAGGCCAGCGCTTCGGCCTGAAAGCCAGATCTTGAAGTGTTGTAGCCGAAGTCGATCACGATCTCGGCGGCTAGGGCGCTTTCGTCATTGGCGTTCCAGCTCGCCGGAATCTCGCCCGAGACCTTCAGCCAAATGGTCGACCAGGCCCTGCCGAATCGCCATCCGAGGTCGACGGCCTCATACCGCTGATTGGCTGCCACCTCGAATGGCACGGGTTCGCGCGGCGCCTGCCAAGCGGTTATTGAAAGCGCAACGTGATCGCGGTAAATCGCGGGCTGGAGTTTGTCTCTGAAGAATCTGTCGAGTCTCTCTTCAACAGCTTTGGTTCCCTGATGCATTAAACCCTTGCTCCCTTTGGTCGAATTTCCACAATCCAAGAATTCTTGCCGCCAGCGAGGCCTTCTAGCAACTCGGCGTTCAGCAGTTTGCCGAGCGCTGTCGACGAGTTTTTGCTCTCAAGGTCAACGACAACATAGTGTCGGTTCTCATCGAGTTGCGCGGGTCTGAAGTCTGCTAAAGGTGTTGACTCATCTAACTTGAGCGACATAACTAGATGAACCTCATCGTCGCTGTTCAGATTCGCGGTTAACTGCCAGACTGAGTTTCTTTCGCCTCGGTTTGCGCGCAACGGAGAGTCTGTGAGTGAGATCAAACTTGCGGTTGGCAAAGCCGGTGCAATGTGATCTCTAAAAACTTGCAGGTGATAGCTCAAGCGCTCTAGAAGACGCGCTGGCATTTTCGGCAACGGATAACTGATACCCAGGCGATGGAACATCGCGGCCCTCATCATCACGTCGAATCTCTCGACTTCTACTTTCATCCAGTCGAGTTGTGAAGGTTCGTAGTCGTTTCTCCACCATGACCAAGGCCAGTGCAGAATCGCAAGCGGCGGCAGCATGTGAGCCGAACCCCAGAGCACCTGAAGGTGATGTTCTGTGTAGTCGGGGTCGCTCAAGA
>CAZSRJ010000030.1:0-7924 GCA_964609235.1 uncultured Rhodoluna sp. | reverse complement strand
TATCGGGGGCATGGTTGCCGATCCGATTCCTATAGCGGTATAGATAGTAACGCGAACTACCGACATTTATTACGGCAACGCGAAAATTTTTTGTCTACATGTGTGGGGATTTATTCTTGAGGTATTTTCTGTTCCCAAAATTTGGGAACTGATAATCAGAGCTCTTCGTCGGTATCGAAGTCGAGCTGCGATGTATCCATGTTGAGCTCGTAGAGTCGCGCTGGCTTTCCGCGCTTGGTGTTGTCGACCTTCATAGTTTGACGAAGCAGCGGCATTTCTGATTGCAACATTGAGCGTCTGAACTGGTCGGCCTGCGACTTTTCGCCGCGAGCGACATCCCTGAAATTTTGAAGATCGCTTATGCGAAACTCGCGCCCGAATGGAAGCACGCCGAGAAAGCGAAACGGGTCGAGACGCCCGGTGAAAGCGTGGCGCAATTTGCGCCAGCCGTAGAACACCATGTCGTCGTGATCGTGGCCCAGAATTGCCGGCTTGCCCATATCCAAGTTGGTTCGGCGCTCGTGACCGCGCTTTTGGTTTGGCGCGAGTCTGTGGCCGAAGCGCGAGACGCCATCGAACTCTTCGAGCCCGTTGTGCTGCTGCTCCCAGGTGTCGATGAACTCTGTTGAGGTGACGAGCTCGAGGCCCACCCGGTAACGCCCACCAAGAATCAACCTAAGGTCGTCGAAGGCAATGGCACCCCAGTAGGGAATCGAGATGACTCTGTGGCCAACGTTGCGATCTGCCTTATCGAAAATGGCGATTTGTCGCAGTTTGACCTTTGCTGTGACGCCCAGAACGTCGCGAACCACACGGATGGCAGCCTGCAGCAAAGACTCGTCGCCGGTTACAAGGTCGCCTGGCAAGACACGGGTTTCTTGGTCGCTTTCGGTGTCTCGCAGGGTCACCACAAATAGGCCGGTTCCAGTGTCAGTGGGTCCTGATAACTTTCCTGTACTGATGAGTGAATTGGCCCAAATTGAACGCGAGAGCTTCTCGGTCTCGACCAGCGTGAATAAGACAACGTTGACCGCTAGGTCTGGCTTACTTCTGTCGTTTTCGATCAATTGAGGCACCTTTCGGGTCGAGTTTATAGGAATTTCATCCAATACCGTAATGAAATGTCAGACCCTGCGTATACTCTTACATAATAACAGCGCAAATGAGATAAACAAGAAAGGTTTCCGACATGAACGCAGATAACAAGAACTGGGCCGCAGACGTGGCCAGCAACACCCCGCTAGACCAGCTGCTCAGCCAGCTTGCTCAGTCACGCCCGGCAGCCACCAAGGTGCTTGCCAGCACCTTGCCAAAGATTCACGTCGGTCGCAGCTACAAGGTCGCAAACCTCGAGTGGTTTCCAGTCTGGACAGACGCACCTCTAAACGACCGCACCTATGTCACAAACTTTGACGCGCAGAAGGTCAAGGTCGCCGAGCAGGCCCAGGCAAACGTGGGCGGTCTTCAGATCGAGAACACCACCAAAGAGCCGGTGCTGCTATTCGAAGGCACCCTTCTCGAGGGTGGCTGGCAGCACCGCGCGCTAACCAAAACCGTTTTGGTGCCGGCGGCATCCGTGATTTCGCTACCAGTCGTCTGCGTCGAGCAGGGTCGCTGGGGCGGCGCTTCACATCAGGTCATCGGCAAGAAGGTCGCCAGCGCCGGCATTCGTGCGGGGCTTCGCGGTCTTCGCAAAGAAGGCCAGTTCGTTGCCCAGAGCTTCGCCGACCAGAGCGACGTGTGGAACAAGGTTGAGCGTTTGGCTCACGAGTCAAACACGCACAAGCCGTCGCAGTCTTTCGTAGAGAGGCGCAACGACCTAGATGTTCGCATGCAGCTCGATCCGATTGTTGCGCTCGCCGGTCAGCGTGGAGTTGTGATTGCAATTGGAGGTCACCCAGTGGCTCTCGAATTGTTTGATCACCCAGACACTCTTGCCGAGCGTCTCGAGTCGATTGTTCAGGGATACGTCGCAGAGTCAATGCTTCGCGACTTCGTGGCGACACCAAGCTCACGCGTTCGCACATTCGTTGATCGCACCGAGCGTCAAGAGCTGTCAGAAGAGGTCGATGTAAATCGCAAGCGCACAACTTCGAATGCACACGTGGCGTCAGAAGCGTTGTTTGAAAACGACAACCTGCTGCACCTCTCGACGCTAAACGTGAAGCACGAGTTGGTGTTGGCCGCATAACAGCGAAGCCGACGAGGCGTGCTGGGTCTGCAAGCCGCAGACCATCGAATTACAACAAATTGAATTTCCGAATCTAAATAGAAGGATGTGATTGTCAATGCAAGTTGACTTCCGTTTTGAGCACCACCTGGTGAAGGCCAACACCACAACACCAATCGGCCTGATGATCGAGTGCACAGCACCAGCCGCACCGATTGTCGCTAACGCTACCGTTCGCGCATCGCAGGGAGTGGTCTTTGTAATCGACCGTTCCGGTTCAATGGGCGGCGGCCGTCTCGAGTTGGTCAAGCAGACCATTCTCGAACTACTGTCACGCCTAAACCGCAACGACTTCTTGTCGGTTGTCAGCTTTGACGACCACGCAATTGTCGACGTTGAAATGAAGCGTGTCTCTGACCACAACATGGCCGAAGTGCGTCGCCGCATTGGTGACATGCAGCCTGGTGGCAGCACCAACCTAGAAATGGGTTACCGCAAGGGAATCGAGCAGGCAGCACTTGCTGGCGTCGAGACCAAGATCGTGTTGCTGTCAGACGGCCAGGCAAACGCTGGAGTCGTTGACCCAGTGCTACTTGGTCAGCTGGCTGCGCGGGTAACCGAGCACATGATCACCACCTCGACCATCGGCATCGGCACTGGCTACGACGAGCGCATCCTTGATGCTCTTGCCGCGGCAAGCACCGGAAACCACTTCGCTGCAATCAACCTGGGCGAAGCAGTTGACGGTCTAACCGCCGAGTTCGACGACCTGTTGAACAAGACGGTTACCAACATCAAGGTGTCGATTGAGATGTCGCCACGCTTTGGTGGTGCCGGTTCAAGCATTCGCAAGACTCAGTACTTGCGCAAGTTCACTGCACAGGGTGGCGTCGCAAACGCTGAGCTAGGCGACATGTGCTCGCAAGAAGAGAAGAACTTTGTGTTCGACCTCAACTTGGGTGCCGTCGACTTTAGCAATGGTGCATCAGAGCAGGCAGCAAAGATCAGCATCGAGTGGCTAGACCTCGCAACCAACCAGTTGCGCAGTCTTCAGACCGAGCTGAACGTATCCGTGGTGAAAGCCGAAGACTACGTTGAGCCAGCTCGAGACGAAGATGTGCTTGCCGAGCTTGCAACCATTCGTTTGCAGGAGCAGAAAGAGCTTGCAATTCAGCTCATGCGTGAAGGCCGAGTTGCCGAAGCGCAGGCGTTGATGGCTCAACTTGGCATCGAGTACGAGCGCATGCTCAACGACTTTGTTGGCATGAGCCCGCGTTCACGTTCTCGCATGAGCAGTGAGTGGTCTGAGAGCATGGCGTATTCGACGCTACAAGGCGATGAATTCATCAAGCGCAACACCGAGAGCATCAACCGCAAGCGCTCGAACAAGCCCGATCCTCGCAAAAAGGGTGATGTCTAATGTGGGTTTTCACAGAGACCGGGTTTGTTAGTGCTGTGCGAAAAGACAGCACGCCTGATGTGATCACCGTTCGCGCGCGTGATCGCAAGTCACTCGAATCTCTAGCTGGGCTCGCCCAGGTTGAGATCGCGAAGTCGCCAAAGGGCGACTACCCGTATCGATTGTTTGTTGCCACCGAGGTCTGGGCCGAATGGGTCAGCCTCGTGGCGATGAACGTCGACTACGACAATTTCAAGAGTCACGTGGCGCAAACACGTGGTTATGACTACGCTCACGAACTCTCGCGAGTGTGGTCGGTAATGCTAGATACAGAGGATGAAGATGCAAGACCGCACTAAGAAACTGCCACTATGGGTTTCCTACGGACCAATCTTTCTCGACTGGAAGTTGGGTGCGGGCGATGGCTCGCACCCAACTAACCCAATTCGGGCCAAGATTGCCGTCGAAAAACTCGTTGAGAGGCTCAAGAGCAAGATCGTGGTTCACGATCCTGCTCTAAATGCCGACGTCGAGGCCGACAAGGCCGAGTTGGCAAAGATTCACAGCGAAGAGCTAATCCACGCTGCCGTCGACAACTATGTCGATTCGCAATGGGGTGGCTCGAACGAGAAAGTTGCACGGGCCGGCCTTGCCATGTTCCGCGCCACTGTTCGCGCTGTTCGTGCGCTCTTGGCTGGCGAGGCTCGAGTTGCCTTCAACCCGCAGGGCGCTAAGCACCACGCTATGCGCAACGTTTCGAGTGGTTTTTGCCTGTTTAACGACATGGCCTGGGCCGCCGAAGAGTTCAAGGCTGCTGGGCTAAAGCCGCTTTACCTCGACTGGGACATTCACGCCGGCGACGGTGTTTACGAGCTTCTTCGTGAGACCGACATTCCGACGCTGAGCATCCACAACGGTTCGATCTTCCCTTCAAACCCGAGGATGAAAGACTTCGGTCGCCGCAATGAACGCCACGAGTTCCACCAGCTCGACGAGCACGCCTACAACTGGAACCTGCTCGACGATGATGGCGACGAGGGCTTCAAGTGGGCAATCGACGAGGCTGCAAAGGTGATCGACGGCTATGCGCCGAACGTCATCCTGCTTGCCGCTGGCGCAGATGGTCACGAGGGTGCCAACGCCCTGGGCATCAACAACCAGTACACCTACGCCGGCTTCGAATATGCTGCCGACAAGGTGGCCGAGCTCGCCGCGAAGCACAACGCGATTGTGCTGATTGGCGGGTCGGGCGGCTACCAACCGCTAGACCACACCCCAGAAATCTGGGCCAGGGTGGTCGAGCGCATCTACACCCGCCTTTCTGACTAAATGTCAGAGGGTGGCACTATGTTGACCTGTGAAAGGAGAGCAAATGTTGTTTTTGACCGAGAGCGACTTTATTGACGTCGTTAAAGAAGAGCAGTTCGACGACGTCGTTACTGTCAGCGCCAGCTCGCCTCTGGCGTTAGCAAAGTTCAAGCACCACAGCGAAAACGAAATCGTTGTGAACACCGACAACTTTGCTTTTCCTTTCGCTGTTTATGTCACCCGTGAATCGGCTGCACACCTGCTCAAGTGCAGCCGAGTCTATTCAGCCGAAACAGTGGCCAACTTTTCACCAGAACCCGTGGCCTACTGCTTCCGCGGTTACGATTCTGAGACAGAAGATCCAACCTGGGGTTACTGCTGGCCAGACGATGTTGAACACATCAGGTTCGGAATCGTAGGTGTCAAAGACATGAACTTTTATCCGCTATTTGAGGTTCCGGCAGAGTTGCAAGAATCACTCAACGAGAGAGGCTAGTTAGAGATGGCTAAGAAGAAACCTTACGTGCAGTACCAAGACGAAGTTTTCGAGATTTCGCGTTCGAAGATCGAGAACTTCGTGCAGTGTCCACGTTGCTTTGTTCTCGATCGACGACACAAGGTAGCTGTGCCAAGCGGGCCATCTTTCACAATCAACAGCGCGGTTGACTCGCTGTTGAAAAAAGAATTCGACAGGCACCGCGCTGCCGCAACCGTTCACCCGGTGGTCAAGCAGCTTGGTTTAGATCTTGTTCCATTCAAAGACCCAAAGATTGATGAGTGGCGCGAAAACTTTAAAGGTGTTCGTTACCTGCACGAACCAACCAACCTTGAGGTGTTTGGTGCGGTTGATGACCTCTGGGTTAACCCTGAAGGCGAAATCGTTGTTGTCGATTACAAGGCCACAGCAAAGGCAACTCCAGTTGAAGAGTTGGGCACCGAGCGTTGGCACGATGCTTATCGCAGGCAGATCGAGGTATACCAGTGGCTGCTTCGCCAGCTGGGATACAAGGTCAGCAGCACTGGCTATTGGCTTTACGAGACTGCTCGCAATAACGTCGATGAATTCAACCAGAAGCTCGATTTTGATGCCCGACTTATTTCTTATGAAGGCAACACCGATTGGGTTGAGCCAACACTTTACAAAATCAAAGACGCGCTAGATGACGATGGCCTGCCTTGGTCAGCTAGTGGTTGTGAAGTTTGCAAGTTTTTCGATGAGCGCGCTTATGCAACCAGCAGCCAGGGCGAAGAGATCTACCCACACTGCTTTGTTTGCGGCGAGGTGAAAAAAGAGACCCGCTATGGCATGCCATCTGGTCCGGTTGATGAAAGCCGTGTAGTTCTAATGGGCTGCACCATTATTCCGGGTGAGGTGCGCCCTGAATGGCTTTGCACGAACTGCGAAGACAAAAATTAGCAAAGTCAAGGTCGTTCTGGGCGACATAACAAAACTCAAAGTCGACGCAATCGTAAACGCCGCAAATGTGTCGTTGCGCGGTGGCGGCGGAGTCGACGGCGCCATTCACCGGGCAGCCGGGCTAGGTCTGCTCGAAGAGGTAATCGAGAAGTATCCCGACGGAATTGTCGTAGGAGAAGCTGTTGCCACTTTTGGCCACAAGCTCAAGGCCATGTATGTGATTCACACTGTCGGCCCACGCTATTACCTCGACGGCGTCGACCATGCCAAACTTCTAGCCGACGCTTACAGAAATTCAATGCGAGTTGCAAACGACCTAGGCTGCAAGTCAATTGCGTTTCCATCAATCAGCACCGGCGTTTACGGCTACCCAATAACCGAGGCAGCCGAGATTGCGGTTCGCACAGTTCGTGACGAGATCAGCGCCGGAAACGAATTACAAGAAATTGTTTTTTGCTGCTTCAGTCAAGAAGACGCCGCAGAGTACAGGCAACTCTTGTCCTGAGGCAAGGTCGAATTGGCTCCTAAAGTTGCATCAGGCAGTTGAGCTAACCTCGAGTTAGCTCAGAAAAGTAGAATTAAGGCGTTATGCGCTTGAGAGCCAATTTTCGATTTAGGGCCCTAACCGCAATGCTGGTTGGGTTGCTAACCCTTACTGGCCTGCAGGCCTTAGAGGTTGCAAACCCCCCAAGGGCATCAGCGACCCTGATGAATCTTGATGCGCCAGTCATTAACTCAATAACCTCACCGGCCGGCAACCAGTTAGCAGTTAATTTCAGCGCGCCCTCTAACCCTTCTGGTCTAACCATTACCTCCTACCAGGTTGAATACTCGACTAATGGCTCAACCTGGACCGTCGCGTCAAGCTCGGTTGCTGCCAACGCCACCACTTACACAATCTCGGGATTAACGCCAAGCACAAACTACTTTGTGCGCATGGCTGCTTTTGCAGGTGACATAGGTTCGTACGGTTACCTCTGGCAAAAGATCTATTCGACCAGTAACCCGACTCGAAATGCCAGCAACCAAATTGTTTATGATGCTGGTTTCGGTCTTGATGCATCTGATGCCGCTGTAACCTATGCCAGCACAAATTACTCAAGAATACGTTACCTGATGAGTGCAACTTATGACGGCTCGAATCGATTTGTCGATGCTAACTTCAGTAAAAACATGTCGAGTCTTGGCACCGGAAGCGAATCGTTTACCACAACTTCGAACCTTCAATATCTACGTGTGCCGTCGAGCGACTCCAACACCGCCAACCGATTTGAGATTCAGGGTGACGTTAGTGACCTTACAGTTCGATCGAACGTTTCAGATGTTGAAAACGGCTCGGAGTTCTCGGGGCGACTCGAGATCTGGCCTTGGAATTATGCCGTAGCACCAAATACTGGACTTTCGTCTGTTCGAAGCTCAAGCATTTACGATGACGGTGACTCGTGGGACAGCAATGGAATGTACGGATCTTTTCAGCTTCACCGACTTTCATCAGATGCCGCGAAGAGAAAAACTATTTTTGCATGGAACCGTCACGAATCCACTGTGGCCGACATCGGTTTTGGTCAGCAGACTTCTCAGGCTGGAAATGCGCACACTGACTGGACATTTGCATCCCTAAATTCTCCTT
>CAZSRJ010000029.1:5873-8072 GCA_964609235.1 uncultured Rhodoluna sp. | reverse complement strand
TGATGCCAAGCGTCGAAGGCGGCTTGATCGGTGAACTCACCGATGAAATACATAACCTTGGCGTCGTGATCGAAAACCATTGCCCTGTCGATCTGCAAGAAGATTGATTCACCGTCATATGCCAAGAAACCAACTAGGCCGGGTCGAAACTCAAAAGGTAGATCAACCGACACCGAACTGCCTTCGACCTGCTGACTCTTTAGAAAATCAAAGACTTCAGAGGTCTTCTTGTGAACCTTTGCCGAAGCTCCGAGCACGCTGAATCTGTCGGTTGCGTGAATCTCTCGGTCTAGCCAAAATGCGTTTTCGTCTTTCAAGTGCAATGCGATGAACACATCGGCAGGTGGCACCCATCCCTGGAGGTCTGAAACGAAGATAGGCATGCCTATTAGATTAGAACAGGCGAAAGGAGGGTCATGACCAGCGAACTTATGCAATACGAATCGGGCGATTTGTATGAAGTGCCGATAAGTCTCACGACCCAACTTGCTGTCGCCGACAGTTTTTTGCTCGAGGATGGCCGGGTTCGCAACCTCGACCTGCACCTGGAGCGTTTCAGTCGCTGGGTTAAGCAAATTTCACCCGAAAACGAAAGCGATTTAGAAGAGTTTTTCTACATTGTTGTTCAAGCTCTGCCTCTCGAAGGGCGCTGGTTTCCGAGGCTAGAACTGCACACCGATCAACCCGAAGCGCGTCGCTTGCACCTGCGAATTCGCGAAGCACCCGAAGCCCTTGGCAACGCGATTCTCTGGACCTACCCAGAACTTGACCCGCGAGTAAACCCGTTGGTGAAAGGCCCAGACCTGAGCCTTGGGCTGCAGCTTCGCCGTCGAGCAAACATGCTCGGTGCAGACGAAGCGGTTTTGCTCAGCGAATCTGGGCACATCGCCGAAGGTGCGTTGAGCGCAATAGTTTGGTGGCGAGGTGACGTTCTATGCGCGCCGTCTGATGACACCACCTGGCTAGACAGCATCACGAGACGCGAGGTTTTTGCCATCGCCGAACAGATGGGCCTGCAAACTCGCATTGAAAAAGCAAAGCCGGCCGACCTGGTTGAGACAGAGGTTTGGATGCTGAGCAGCCTGCAGGCAATTCGACCGGTTGATTCATGGATAGACCTAGGCGGCCCGCTCGCCCCGGCTAGCCACTTTGACGCGTTCAGCAAAAGACTGAGAATGCTCAGCTCTCCGATTCGATCAAGCGAGGCCAGCTAATGTGCGGACGTTTTGTTGTTGCCAAGACGGCATCCGAGGTTTTATCAATTTTCGAAGTTGATGAAATTGTTGGCGAGCAACCTGGTCTGAGTTACAACGTTGCGCCAACTCACCAAATTTCAATAATCGTCGAACGTGCAGACGAGAAAGCCGCAGACGGTTCACCACTTGGCGACCTGCACCGCGAAATTCACTCGGCACGTTGGGGGCTGGTGCCGCGCTGGAGCAAAGACGGTCCGGCAAATTCATCACCGCTAATCAACGGCCGCATCGAAACGATTCTTGAGAAGCCATCTTTCAAGGAATCGGTTGTTCGTCGCCGTTGCGTTATTGCCGCGAGCGGATACTACGAGTGGCACGTTGCCGCAGATGGCACAAAGCAGCCTTTTTACATCAGCGCCGGATCAGACGGAATGCTTGCACTCGCGGGGCTTTACGAATGGTGGCGTGACCCGAGCAAGGCAGACACCGACCCGAGCCGTTGGCTGCTTTCGGCCACGACCCTCACAAAAGACTCTGCCGTCGAACTCGCGCACATTCACGATCGCAACCCGGTTCTGCTAACCCCAGAAACCCTGGATGCCTGGCTCGACCCGAACATCGTGGGTGACCAAGAGTTGTTAGACGCGGTTGCCGCCGAGAGCGATTTGGTGGCGGCCGAAGTTGAGTTCTATGCGGTCGATTCGGCGGTTGGCGCAGTTCGCAACAACTCGAGCGACCTGATTCGCCCGCTCTAGAGCGCTTTTCCCAAACCTTCAACCAACGGTTGAACTTGCCACGCCGTGACGATTTGCTTTGTCGGTGGGTGTGCATACATTCTTAACATTCGAACATTTGTTCGAATGTTTTTCTGTTTGTGCAGAGGTTTAGGAGGGGCTCGAAATGGTTCGAGTAGACGAAATGGTGACCGTATCGGTCAACCCAAAGGGTGAGCCGATCGGCTTTGGCTGGCGAGGTGGCGCCTATTTGGTGCTCAACAAACCGG
>CAZSRJ010000029.1:0-5863 GCA_964609235.1 uncultured Rhodoluna sp. | reverse complement strand
CGATGATATGCCAGGCCAGAGTGGTGGGTCGAGGCGGAGAGAGTTCAACGCGGCATCGGAGCCGGAGTTCTCGAGGTCGAAATGTGGCGCCTGGTGGCTAGTTGCAACGAAGAGAAGCAGCAGTTCGAACTGCTGCACTCATTGGTCGATAACAAGAACGTTTGGCGACTGAACCGCGTCTTTAGCAAGTAAGTATCCATGTCTGAATTCACTCACCTGCACGTTGCGTCTGCGTTCTCGTCGCACTACGGAGTGACCAGACCGGAGCTACTGGCAGAAGCGGCGGCAGCGCAGAAGATGACGGCGTTGGCAATCACAGATCGTGACGGGTTATACGGAGCGGTGAAACACATCGGTGCCTGCCTAACTCTCGGCATCTCCCCCATTGTCGGGGTCGAGCTTTCGATTGTCGACGACGAATACCAACCGCTAGCGAAGGCCACCATACTTGCGCACGGTCACAATCGCGGTGCCGGCTGGTCTGCGCTCTGTGCAATTGTTTCTGCAGCGCACGGATACAACATCGGCGAAGCGCTGAGCGAAAATTCCAAGAAACTTCAACGCGCCAGAAAAAGCGAAAGCATCGCAATCAGACGCGGAGAACTTGCAAAACTAATTGGCGAAAGCTTGGGAGCCTGCACGGTTTTGCTCGGCAACGACAGCGATGTTGGCAGATCGGTTTTGAGCGGTTCACGCGAAGAAGCCATCGAGATTCTCGAACCGTGGCGCGAACTTTTCTCAATTCCAAACTCACTCGCCATCGAGGTTTGCAGTTTGCTAACCGAACCGGGCACCGAGTCTTCAGTGCTACAGGCAAACCGCATGCTGCAACTTGCCGATGCCAGCAATCTGCCGGCGGTGCTGACCAATTCGGTTCGCTACCTAACCCCAGATGATGCACTGACAGCAGACGTGCTCGACGCTGCACGATTTCTAGAACCGCTCGGATTCTTTCAGGTGCAGCCGAACGCCCAGGCCTGGCTGAAACCAACCACCTTGATGCGCTTGCTTGCCGAAGAGATTTGCGAAGACCAAGATCGGGCCGCCAAACTTTTGCAAGACACCGAGAAGTTGGCAGATCGATGCAGACTCGACCCGGTTAGCGACTGCGGTTGGATGAAGCCCAAGACGCCCGAGAAATCGGCACTGGGAATCGACGGAAACCCATTCGAGGTGCTCTGGCAAAAGGCTGAAGCCGGCATGCACTGGCGCTATCCGGGAGCCAGCGAGGCCATGCTCGCCAAGGTGAAGCACCGACTCGGCCAAGAACTAATCACCATAAACAAACTCGAGTTCTCAACCTACTTTTTGACCGTAGCCGATGTGGCTCAGATGATTCGCGACATGAACATTCGAATCGCAGCCCGTGGCTCTGGAGCTGGATCGCTCGTGAACTACCTGCTGGGCATAAGCGGGGTTGACCCGATTGAGCACGAACTGCTCTTTGAGCGCTTTCTGAGCACCGAACGCTCGAGCCTGCCCGACATCGACATCGACGTCGAGTCGGCTAGACGCCACGATATCTACCGAAGCATTTTTAAGCGTTACGGCAGCAACCGCGTGACGCTGCTTTCGATGCAGAGCACCTACCGAGGTCGCGGTGCTGTGCGAGACAGCGGGCTCGCACTCGGAATAGAAGACGATGAAATCGACCAGATTGCCAAGAGCGTATGGCGACTTAGCGCCGGAAGTTTTCGCAACGCTGTCGGAAGCAAACCAGAACTCGGAGCGATTGCCGCCGCGCTCGAGAGCGATCGCAAGATGAACCTTTTGGTAGACATAACCGAACGTCTGAATCGATTGCCTCGTCATATCTCGATGCATCCGTGCGGTGTTATTCTCGGCGACTCTAACCTGCTGCGCATGACGCCGGTTGAACAGAGCGGCATGGGCTTGCCGATGAGTCAGTTCGACAAAGACGACATGGACCCGATGGGAATGCTGAAGCTCGATGTTCTCGGCGTGCGAATGCAGAGCGCAATGGCCTATGCCGTGCGCGAAATTTCTAGGGTCAGCGGCAAGAAACTCGAACTCGACGACATCGACCGCGCCGACGACGAGACCTTCAAAACCATTCGAACAACAAACACCCTTGGCATCTTTCAAATCGAAAGCCCGGGGCAGCGCGAACTCACCGGCAAACATCAACCGACCGAATTCAACGATCTGACAATTCAGATTTCGCTGTTTCGCCCAGGACCAATGAAGGGCAACATGATTGCGCCCTACCTAGATGGCCGACACGGATTCGCCAACCCAGACTTCATTCACAAAGACCTTGAGCCGATTCTGCGCGAGAGCTTCGGTGTCGTAATCTTTCACGAGCACGTGCTGCGCATCTTGAACGTGATGACCGGCTGCACGCTTGCCAAGGCAGACGAACTGCGCAGGTCGCTAGAAGACCCGCGGGCAAAGCCGGCCATCGAAACCTTCTTTCGCACCAAGTCAAAAGAGCGCGGCTACTCGCACGCTGTTGTTGAGCGAGTCTGGGGCATTCTCGAGGGCTTCAGCAGTTTCGGCTTCTGCAAGGCCCACGGCGCCGCCTTCGCCCTGCCCACCTACCAAAGCGCCTGGCTGAAGACGCACTATCCGGTCGAATTTATGGCCGGCCTGTTCACGCACGATCCAGGCATGTATCCGAAACGCCTGCTTATGGCAGAGGCTAGGCGGCTCGGGGTTCGCGTCTTGCCGATCGACGTCAACAAGTCTTCAGACGAATATCTGGTCGAGAAGACCCCCGACGGCCTGGCCGTTCGGCTCGCCATTCACGAGATTGCCGGAATCAGCGAGGCCGAGGTCTCCCGCATTCTCAGCGGCCGGCCATACAGCGACATTGGCGACTTCTACATGCGCGCCAAGCCCAGCCGCAGAACCTTCGAACGCATCGCTCAGGTTGGCGGGCTCGATGAACTCAGGCTCGGCGACTTTGGTCCGATGCACACCCGCGGCGATGTGCTGGCCCGCGTGCGACAACTCAACGCCAGCAAGAATCGCAAGTATCTCGACCCAAATCAGCCGACCTTCGACTTCGATTTCAAAGACCTACCCACCGGGTTGCCAGAACCGAGCAACGCCGAGAAGGTCGAGGCCGAACTTCAGATTCTCAATCTCGACTTCACCGAACACGCACTCGAGCAATATCGCCCGATGCTCGACGAGATGGGTGTTATGCGAAGCGATGAGTTAGTTGGCCTGCGCAGCAAGACCGATGTCTTGGTCGCTGGCATCCGTGTGGCAACTCAGACTCCCCCGATGCGCTCGGGCAAGCGCGTGGTTTTCGTGAGTCTCGACGACGGCAGTGGTTGCAGTGACAGCACCTTCTTTGATGAAGCGCAGAAACGCTGCAGCCACATTTTGTTTAACACCAGACTGCTTTTGATATCAGGAAAAACCAGGCGCACCGGAGTGCGCGGAGTCTCGATTATGGCCGAGAACGCCTGGGATCTTCGCGAACTTTGGCAGCAGTGGCTGCAAAAGAAAGAAGCCAGCTAAGAAAAAGAATGGCTAAGACGCGAGCGAGTTGAACTCGAGCAGAATCGCTTCTGCGTTTGAGGTGCCGCAACGACTAACGCCGGCCTCGATGAAGTCGATTACCTGGTCAACAGAGCGAACGCCGCCAGATGCCTTCACCCTGAGTCGATCGCCAACAGTTGCTTTCATGAGGCGAATGTTCTCAAGTGTTGCTCCCGCCGTTGAAAAGCCAGTCGAGGTCTTCACAAAATCTGCGCCCGCCTGCTCAGACAACTGACAACCGCGAACAATTTGGTCTGCGGTAAGCAGTGCTGTCTCAAGAATCACCTTCAGGTGTGCTCCGCCAGTATGTGCCGCATCTGCAACTGCACGGATGTCTGCCAGCACGAGCTCGTCGTTGCCGCTGATGAGCGCTCCGATGTTGACAACCATGTCAACCTCGGTGGCGCCGTTTCGCGTTGCCTCGGTGGCTTCGAAGGCTTTGGCAGCAGCGGTTATAGCGCCGTGTGGAAAACCAACCGTTGCGCAAACCGGAACGTTCGAGCCGGTCAGCAACTCGGCAGCTTGCGCGATGTTAACGCCCTGAACGCAGTAGCTCGCGGTGTCGTATTTGAGAGCAATCGCGGCACCGGCTGCGATGTCTGCAGCGGTTACCTCCGGCTTGAGAACCGAATGATCTAGGGTCTTGGCGATTTGCTCGAAGGTGTAGCCGCGGTAGGTTGCTGTCATGGTTTCAGTCTAAGTTGCCACTCGAGCCAGGTGCCTTGACCAAAAGAAAAGCCCCCGAAAAATCGGGGGCTTTTGTGGACCTAAGGGGATTTGAACCCCTGACCCCCTGCATGCCATGCAGGTGCGCTACCAGCTGCGCCATAGGCCCGTTGTTGTTGCTCGCTCAGTTTACAACAAAACTAAGCAGCCGAAACCTCGAGTTTCACCACGGGTGAGTCTTTCCAGAGTCGCTCGAGCGAGTAATACATGCGGTCTTCTTCGTGCATGACGTGGCAAACGACGTCTCCGAAGTCGAGCAGAATCCAACGACCGAGTTCTTTGCCCTCGCGTCTAAGAGTCTTGAAGCCAGACTCGAGCATCTTGTCTTCGATCTCGTCAGCGATAGACGCAACCTGGCGCTCATTTCGCCCAGACGCCAGCAAGAAAATATCGGTTAGCGGCATGAGCTCTGAAACATCAAGAGCCACGATGTTCTCTGCGATTTTGTCTGCCGCTGCGTTGCCGGCGATGTTTGCTTGCTTAATTGCGTTTGGGGTTGCGGTCACATTTTCCTAAATTAGTTGAAGCATCATGGCCGCGATAACAAGACTGCCGAGTGCCGCCATGCCTACTGCTGCCGCCAACACCATGTATGGGTGACTGCTGCCGCGTCTGAGATTTGTTGGAATCACTTTGAACTTTGATGCCGAATTAACTACTCCCGTGACTCTCATTGGTGCGATCGTGTTTATGAATCCGGTGGCATTGTCAACCTGAATGGCCGAGTCTAGAGCAGCGGCCTCCTGAATGATTTGAATTTCTCCGGTGCTGTTATCGGTTAGCTCGATTGGCAACTGAATCGCGCCTGTCGTGAGAATCTCGCCGGTTTCGCTAACGGTAGCCGTGTAGTTAGTTAGGTCTTGAACCTGGTCGATGATGATTGAATTGGTGGTTGGCTCGATTACGAGACCCGGTGAGACATCAAATAGTGGCTCGGCCTGGTTGTTCAGATATGAGAAGTCATTGGCAGTGGCGGGCTTGACGTCATAATTCGTCGGCGCTGCGTCGAGCACTTCGATTTGTTCGGCGAGATCTGGCTGAAGGGCAAACTCAGACTCAAGCTCGACGCTTTCGTCAACCGAGTCGTTCACGATATCGCTACCGGTAAGTCGCTGCAATTCGCGAAGCTGACGCCTTGTGCGCGGCTGGTCACTGCCAATGCCGAGGTCGCTCAGGTCAACATGCAGACCCTCTGGCGCTTCAAACTGCGGAAAGTCGCTCGGCAGTTCAAGTGGTTCTGGCATGCGAATCGGTTCAACCGGAGCCACCGGAGCCACCGGAGCTGCTGAAGATACAGGCGTGCCAGCCACAACGGGTTTGAGCTCAAAAAACTTCGGCTTTTCTTCGGCGGTCGTAAGAACCGGTTCTAGCACCGGCGGAGCGGGAATCGGAGAAGGGGTCTGGACACTAGCAACTGGCGCACGCGGAGTTGGCGCAGGAGTATTGGTGTCGAAATCGTCTGGATCGAAAAATGCGCTAGACATGGCCACCTCGATAGAGGCTGTGCTTGTTTATGTATTGAACAACACCGTCTGGCACCAAATACCAAACGGGGTCACCATTCGCTGCTCGCTCGCGCACATCGGTCGACGAAATCGCCAGAGCCGGAACTTCGAGAACCTCA
>CAZSRJ010000028.1:0-8279 GCA_964609235.1 uncultured Rhodoluna sp. | reverse complement strand
CGCCGTTTATCTACTTGAGCGATGCCAGTCGCGCGCCCGAAATCTGCGAGCTTCTAGCGCAGAGTATGGCGAATTCGGCGGCTGTGGTTACCCCAGCGCAGTTGGTGCAGCTGAATTATTGGAAAGCTACGATTCTCGAAGATGCCGAGCTCTTACCCGATCTCGTGATTCTTGCTCTTGCCGACATCGCCATTTTTCACAGGGATTTTGCCAAGGCGTCAGCGCTAGGTGTCATCGGTCAGCACGGTTCGATAACCGAAAAAGAAACTAAAGTGCCGACTCTCAGGCTGGGCGCTTACTCGTCTTCGCTTTTGGTTCCCTGAACAATCTCATCAAAGCTAGGAATGCTAGGGCGTCCGGGTCTTCTCACGGGCGCAGGGTTCGGAGCTATTGAGTTGGTCTCGACTTCTGGTTCGTCTTTCTCAACTGCCGCAACCTCATGCACAATTTCAATGGATTGCGTTGTAGCGGTTGGTTCAACCTCGTCTGCATCGCGAGCAGACCTTTCGGCGCGTTTCTTCTTTAGCGCCTCGAGCAAATCAGTAGGTGGTTCGAACGGCTCTTCATTCGAATCAACGAATTCACTGGCTCGACCAATAGGAACGACCGTCTCCACCAGCTGAGTATCCGCAAGTGTCTGCGTTATACCGGTTGGTTCGCTCTTATCTTCTACATCTGGCGCGGCTTTCAACGCCGAATATGTTGTCTCAACCAATGTGTTCTGTGTAGAAAGTCGAACCGCTGCCTCGTTCTCGGGAGCGAGAACCATTCGCTTAACCTCGAAAGACCAGGTGGCTTTCTGCTTCTCACCCTGAATCGAGTAGTTGACCGAAACCAGCCAAACTTGCTGCTCATCCCTGCGTGCGCTCCAAAAGTGCTCGTGAACGCCACTGGCTTCAAGTCGCCCAGAAATGATGTCGCCAAATTCAATCTGACTTATTTCTGTGTGTCTGTCGCCGGCAATGGAGATTCTCACACTTCTTGCGCTTGTGATGACGTGTGAAAGCTCATCGAGCACCGGTGCGGCAAATTTTTCGATGTAGCTTCGCGCGTCGCCAGATCGTGCAACCAATTCGTCAACCGTGGCTCCAGAGCGAATTTCGCTCTGAATCTCTCTAGGGGTTAGCGTCACGCTGTTGCTAAGGGCTTTGTCGCTGTTCCTGATGGTGGCTTTGAGGCTTTCATCAATGAAGACTCGGAATTTTTCACCAGCGGTTGACTCGAGAAGCAAGTAATCTCCATCATTGCCGCTTAGACGCAGTTCAGTCATGAAAGCTCTCCTTCTGCAAAGAGTTTGCCACTTAGGCATGGCTTTCACGGTTATTTCGCGATGCGAGTGGCGACTACCTGAAAATTTGGTGTGTCGCGGCGTGGAATGTTTGCATTTTTGGTGTTTTCGGGGCAAACTGTGCACGCTCACTAGAAGAAGGGTTGCAAATGGCCGCCGATTACGATGCACCGAAGAAGACCGACGATGACGCCGAGTCTCTTGATGCTCTAAAGGAGCGCTCAGCGCCAACCTCGACTGCGTCTCTTGACCTCGAAGAGATAAGCATTGATGACGATCACGAGCGCGAAAACCTGATTGACGAGGCCTTGAACGTAATGGTTGTGCCTCCTCAGACCGATGAGTTCACCTGTTCGGAATGCTTCATCGTGAAGCACAAATCTATGCTTGCCAAGAAAAAGGGCAAATACGGCGAAGTTTGCCAGGAGTGCGTCTAGCGCATCTAGTTGCTGAGTGCCGTAACAAGTTGCTCTGGGCGTCTTGTAGAGACCAAAATGTAGGGCGTCGGATCGGCGACATCCGTGTTTTCAATTCTCACCAGACCATCAAGTGCTTTCAGCGCCACGAACGCTCGGGCATCTAGCTTTGGGCCTTTTTCGGCAAACTGCTCTGTGGGTTCTATGGCTGTAGCGCGACCCAAAACCGTTCTAGGAATTCGCGCTTTGCCGATCACAAGTTCGCTTGAGGTTACGACAATGCGCTTCGAGAGCGCGAAGCGTAACCAGACCGAGAAAGCGGTAGCAACCACGCCGAGAACGAGTCCGAGTTCTTCGTTTAGGGGAGCGAAAACAAGCCAGAATGACGGAAAAACCATGAGGTGCGGCAAGAAGGTTGCGACCCTTGGAAGCTGCCACTCGCTGAATAAAGGCTTGTCGGGACGGGTCTCGCTCATGAACTTAGACTACGCTCAAAGTCTGATGAACGACTTGCCAATTCTTATTTCGACCTCCAATGGTGTGCCGGTTTACGCCCATCCGGGCGACGCGGGTTGCGATCTGCGAAGCTCGCAGGCCGCTGTGATCGAGCCGGGAGAGAGGCTCACAGTGTCAACGGGTATCTCTATCGCCATTCCCGCCGGATACGTGGGCTTGGTGCACTCGCGCAGTGGTCTCGCTGCCAATCACGGCGTCGTGGTGCTGAACAGCCCCGGAACGGTAGATGCTGGTTATCGAGGCGAAATCAGGGTCACCTTGCTAAACACCGACAAGAGCAAGCCGTTCGAGGTGCAACCTGGTGATCGAATCGCACAGCTTCTGTTTCAAAAAGTCGATTTCGGTCGCTTTATCGAGGTTGACTCGCTGCCCGCAACCGAACGTGGCGAAAAAGGCTTCGGATCAACGGGAACAAAATGAGCAGAGATACAGCAAAACCAATTGGGCCGTTCGACAGCGAGTCAATCGAACAGGTTCGACCATATGTAGATTTCGGATCACTTCGCATTGAGCCAGTCGCAGATTTAGGCATGAGCGTCGAGGTGGAAGACAACACCAATCGCGTAATCGCTGTCACCTTGGAGTATGCAAATTCGAAACTTCAACTCATGGCATTCGCTGCTCCGCGCAACGAAGGATTGTGGTCTGAGATAAGAATCGCAGTCGCCCAAAACGTGGCCGCCCAAGGTGGCGAGGTTGAAGAGGGCTATGGCGCTCTCGGCGCTGAATTGAAGGCAAAGCTTCCGTTAGTTGACGACACGGGTCGTGCTGCCGGTTTTCGTCTCGCTCGCTTCATCGGATTCGACGGCCCTCGTTGGTGTCTAAGGGGAACAGTGAGCGGGGCAGCGCTCAACGATCCAAAAGCAGCGGCCGAAATTGATGATGTATTTCGAAGCGTTATCGTTCACAGAGGTGACGCACCGCTTCCGCCCGGTGAAGCACTACCACTCTCTGTTCCCGCAGGTTCTGTTCTGCCGCCCGGAATGAAAAGCCAGTCGTGAGCGAAAGCAAACCAGACCAGGCGAATGCAGCCGCGAAAGCCTTAGGCATTCGCAAGGTAGACGGCCGTCACGAATTCGACTCAAAGTCCTTGCTGGTATCAATGGGTGGTCTGCAGGGAATTCTTGAGGCAATTGTTCCTGGATTCGTATTTGTGGTGCTGTTCGCAATTACCAAGCAGGTTTACCTGTCGATAGGAGTATCGGCTGCACTCTCTGTGACTTTCATTCTCATTCGAATAATCACTCGCAAGCCGCTCGCACAAGCTATCGGTGGCCTAATCGGCATCGCAATAGCCTCGTTTCTTGCCTTTCGTGATGGTGGGAGCGGTCGAGACTACTTTTTGACCGGTTTCGTTACGAATCTCTCTTATCTGATTCCGCTAACCATTTCAGTGTTGATCCGCTGGCCGCTAATCGGCGTTATTGCAGGATTTTTGCTGGGTGAGAAGACGTCTTGGCGCAAAAACAAATATGAGATGCGGTTGTTCAACCTAGCCACGTTGCTCTGGGTGGGTATTTTCTCGGCTCGGTTACTGGTGCAGTGGCCGCTTTACTTGGCCGATAACCTCTCAGCCTTGGCTACAGCCCGCCTAATAATGGGGCTTCCGCTCTACGCCGCAGGACTCTGGGTGACCTGGTTAATGCTGCGAGGGGTCATTCAAAGACGCCCTTGATGGTAATTTTGTAAGAGCAATTTGCTATTGATTGAGGATTAGATGTCAAAGATAAACAGTTTCGGTTCGTCGGCAGAACTAAAGGTTCGCGATAAGACTTACCGAATTTTCAGACTTGATTCAGTCGAAGCAAGCAAACTCCCATACAGCCTCAAGATTTTGCTCGAGAACCTTTTGCGCACCGAAGACGGTGCCAACATCACGGCCGAACACATCAAAGCCTTAGTCAACTGGAATCCAACAGACGAACCTGACACAGAAATTCAGTTCACGCCTGCGCGAGTTATCATGCAGGATTTCACGGGTGTTCCCTGTGTTGTGGATCTTGCCACAATGCGCGAAGCCGTTGCTGATCTCGGCGGAGATCCGAAGAAGATCAACCCGCTAGCGCCAGCAGAGATGGTCATCGATCACTCGGTCGTAATTGACGTTGCAGGTTCGGCAGATGCTTTTGAGAGAAACGTTGAGTTTGAGTACGCGCGCAACGCGGAGCGTTACCAGTTCTTGCGCTGGGGGCAAACAGCGTTCGATGACTTTAAGGTTGTACCGCCCGGAACCGGAATCGTGCACCAGGTGAACATCGAATACCTGGCCCGAACCGTTATGACCCGCATGGTTGGCGGAGAGCTGCAGGCTTATCCCGACAGTTGTGTTGGAACCGACTCTCACACCACCATGGTGAATGGGCTCGGTGTTCTTGGATGGGGAGTTGGTGGCATTGAGGCCGAGGCCGCAATGCTCGGTCAACCGGTTTCAATGTTGATTCCAAAAGTTGTCGGCTTCAAGTTGACAGGTTCAATTCCAGTTGGCGCGACGGCTACAGACGTTGTTCTAACGATCACCGAGATGCTCCGCAAGCACGGCGTTGTCGGAAAGTTTGTCGAGTTTTATGGCAAGGGCGTGACCTCGGTTCCGCTAGCGAATCGAGCGACAATTGGAAACATGAGCCCTGAATTCGGCTCGACGGTCGCGATTTTTCCGATTGATGAAGTAACCCTCGACTATCTCAGAATCACTGGCCGCGACGCCGAGCAGATCGAGCTAGTTGAGGCGTATGCCAAAGCGCAAGGCCTATGGCACGACCCCTCGGTTGAACCGATTTTCAGTGAATACCTCGAGCTTGACCTTTCAACCGTCGTTCCTTCAATCGCTGGCCCTAAGCGCCCACAAGACCGAGTGATTCTCAGTGAATCAAAAGAGGCATTCGAGAAGGCTCTTAGCAGCTATGCGCCGACACAATCAAACCCGGCACAAGTTGAAGGAGAGAACTTCTCAGTCGACCACGGTCACGTCACGATTGCTTCCATCACTTCTTGCACGAACACATCGAATCCATCGGTGATGATGGCTGCGGGTCTTTTGGCCAAGAAGGCCGTAGAGAAGGGACTTACTTCGAAGCCATGGGTCAAGACCTCGCTTGCGCCGGGTTCAAAGGTAGTCACTGAGTATTACGCAAAAGCCGGCTTGACAAAGCACCTGGATGCTCTCGGCTTCAACCTCGTTGGCTACGGTTGCACAACCTGCATCGGAAACTCTGGCCCGCTAGACGAGAACATCACTGCCGCAATCAATGCAAACGATCTGGCCGTCACTGCGGTTCTTTCGGGAAACCGAAACTTCGAGGGTCGAATTAACCCAGACGTAAAAATGAACTACCTTGCGTCGCCACCGCTGGTAATCGCCTACGCATTGGCGGGAACCATGGACTTCGATTTTGAATCTCAACCACTCGGCAAAGATTCTGCGGGCGCAGACGTTTACCTCAGGGACATCTGGCCAACACCTCAAGAGGTGCAAGAGACCATCGACAGCTCGATCAACAGCGAAATGTTTACTAGTCAGTATGCCGGCGTGTTTGACGGCGATGCAAGATGGAAGGCGCTGCCGACGCCTAAGGGTGCAACATTCGACTGGGATGAGAAATCGACCTATGTTCGTAAGGCCCCGTATTTCGATGGAATGACCAGGGAGCCTTCGGCCGTTACTGACATTCGCGGTGCGAGAGTGCTTGCGAAACTGGGTGACTCCGTCACCACAGACCACATCAGCCCCGCCGGGTCAATCAAGGCAGATAGCCCCGCCGGAAAGTACTTGAGCGAGCGCGGCATCTCTCGCTTCGACTTTAACTCTTACGGTTCGAGACGCGGAAATCACGAGATTATGATCCGTGGCACCTTTGCCAACATCAGACTTCGCAACCAACTTCTAAACGATGTTGAAGGTGGTTACACTCGTGACTTCACTAAGCCAGATGCGCCACAGGCTTTCATCTTCGACGCCTCAGAGAACTACCAGGCCAATTCGGCGCCGCTGGTCATTCTGGGTGGCAAGGAGTATGGGTCAGGTTCATCGAGAGACTGGGCTGCTAAGGGCACCAGCCTGCTTGGCGTTCGCGCAGTCATTACCGAGAGCTTTGAACGCATTCACAGAAGCAACCTGATCGGCATGGGTGTGCTACCTCTGCAGTTTCCTGCGGGCGAGTCAGCTGATTCGCTCGGGCTCGATGGCACCGAAGTGTTTGACATCGAGGGTGTCGAGCAACTCAACAACGGGGTCACTCCTAAGACAGTTCGTGTTACAGCTAGTCCTTCTGCTCACTCGTCTGCCGGCAAGAAGCCGATTGTGTTTGATGCCGTTGTAAGAATCGATACTCCGGGTGAAGCCGACTATTTCAGAAATGGCGGCATCCTGCAGTATGTGCTGAGAAGTCTGGTCGCGCAATCGTGATGACTGCAAGGATCTAAATTGACAGTTCTAGATCGCGTTAATGGGCCGGAAGACCTGAAGAAGCTAAGCGCTGATGAGCTAAAGACTCTCGCCGAGGAGATTCGCTCGTATCTGGTTTCTTCGGTTGCCAAGACCGGTGGGCACCTAGGGCCGAACCTTGGAGTGGTTGAAGTTTCAATCGCAATCCATCGCGTATTCAACTCGCCGGTCGATTCGATTGTTTTTGACACGGGCCACCAGAGCTATGTTCACAAGCTGCTGACCGGAAGAAAAAACTTTGACAGCCTGCGTCAGAAGGGCGGTGTTGCGGGTTACCCGCAGCGATCGGAATCTGAGCACGACATCGTAGAAAGCTCTCACGCATCTTCTTCGCTCAGCTGGGCTGATGGAATTGCTAAGGCATACAGACTTACCGGCCAGGACGATCGCTACGTGGTTGCCCTTATTGGTGACGGAGCCCTCACCGGAGGCATGGCCTGGGAAGCGCTCAACAACATAAGCGACGACAATGATCGCAAGCTCGTGATAATCGTTAACGATAATGGCCGCTCGTATGCTCCAACAATCGGTGGCTTTGCAAGAACTCTCAACAACATTAGAACCGAGCAGACCTATCGAAAGCTTTACCGCCTGAGCAGAAGATTCTTTGAGCGGTTCGGGTGGTTAGGTCGTTCAGCCTTTTCGATGATTCGCGGCGCCGGCAAGGGGCTTCTCGGCTCGGTTACCCCAAAGAGCATGTTTCCGAACCTTGACCTTAAATACATCGGACCGATAGACGGCCATGATCTGCAGGCTGTTGAGCAGGCCCTCGAGCAAGCTAAGAAATATGCCTACCCGGTTATCGTTCACGTGATTACGCAAAAGGGCAAAGGTTTCGATCCGGCGGTTCTAAACGAGGCCGACCAGTTTCACGCGGTTGGTCAAATCAACCCAGAAACAGGGGAGTCTCTAGAAGCATCGACATCTTCTTGGACCAAGGTCTTTGGCAGTGAAATTGTCAGCTTGGCCAAACAGAACGAAAGACTAGTTGCTATAACTGGTGCAATGCTTAATCCGGTTGGTCTAGCCTCTTTTGCCAAGGAGTTTCCGAACAGGGTCTTCGACGTTGGAATCGCAGAACAGCACGCCGTGACTTCAGCGGCGGGAATGGCTTTTGGCGGTCTTCACCCCGTGGTTGCCGTTTATGCCACCTTTATGAACCGGGCACTTGACCAGGTGCTCATGGATGTGGCCCTGCACAAAGAGGGCGTGACTTTTGTGCTCGACCGTGCCGGAGTCACCGGACCCGACGGAGCGAGCCATCACGGCATGTGGGATCTCGCGATTTTCCAAGTAGTGCCAAACATTCGCATCGCAGCACCTAGAGATGCAAATCTTCTGCGAGAACTTCTAGGCGAGGCCGTTGCGATAGAAGATGGGCCGACCGTCGTTCGCTTCGGCAAGGGTTCGGTTGATGAGAACATAACGGCCCTACGTCGACTCGACGATGGTGTCGACGTGCTGCTAGAGAGCGCTTCGAAGGATGTGCTTCTCGTGGGTGTAGGTTCGATGGCAAAGATCGCCATTCAGGTCTCGAGCCTGCTGTCGGCCCAGGGTATTGGCTCTACAGTTATCGACCCGCGTTGGGTGGTTCCGGTAGCACAGTCTGTGGTTGAGC
>CAZSRJ010000027.1:0-8746 GCA_964609235.1 uncultured Rhodoluna sp. | reverse complement strand
ACCTCAATTACCGCACCAGCATTCATTCGCGGTGCTGGCGACAAAAACATTTACTACGTCAACGCGAAGCAGCGTCGTGCAACTCTGTCTGCCGCCGACCGCTCTCTTCTGAGTTTCAACATGTACAGCACCGCTGTTGTAGACATCAGCGCTTCGGCTCTTGCCATGATCAAACTCGGTCCGCCGGTTATCGCTGACAGTTCGGTGGTTCGTTCAACCAAGACAGGGCTGACTTATTGGATCACCGGGCCAAACACTATGGCCAGGGTCGAGAACACTAATCAGGCAACCCAATTCGGCTTAGCCAAAGCTCGCAATCTAACCAGCGCTCAACTTGCGGGCTATCGCCAGAATGCCAAGCTCTCGGGGGTCAAGGCATCTTGCTCAGCCCAGGATTACATCGTTGCCGGCGGAAAGTATTTCAAGGTCGACGCAGCTATCACCACCCACTATCCGGGTGCGGCCCTCAAGTTGAGCGATGTGACCTGCTCGAAGATTGCGGTGGCGGCCGTCGAAATTGGAAGATTCATCAGAACCCCAGACAAGGTTTACTGGCTGATTCAGAATGGCAAGAAACGTCAGATTTCAAACGTCGCCAGATATGAGAGTCTTCGCGCAGGCGGTTTGCCTGCGGTAAATGTCGACGCCTACTTCGCGAGCCGAATTGCCACGGGTGCGGCAGCTCCTGCCGTGTTGGTCGAGCCGACCGCGACACCAACCCCGACTCCAACCGCTACGCCAACCCCAACACCAACGAGAACCGCAACCCCAACTCCGACAAGAACGCCAACCCCAACGCCAACTCGAACCGTGACACCCACGGTGACCCCGTCGCCGACCACCACCTCTTTCTTCTACACGGTGGTGAGCGGAGATACGCTCTCAGGGCTCGCGGTGAGGTTCAACCGAACAGTGAGCGCTATTCGCACCGCGAACAAGTTGACCTCAGATGTCATCAGAATCGGTCAGAGACTTCTAATTCCATAGACTTGTCGCATGTCTAAACAGGTCGTAATTCTTGCTGCCGGAATGGGAACTCGCCTTGCGCGACCACTTCCAAAGCCACTCACCGAACTTCGCGATGGTCGTTCAATCATGAAGCAGCAGATTGACAACCTAAAGACTGCTTTTGGTGAAAGCTATCGCGTCATGATTGTCGTCGGTTTCAAACTCGAGGCAATCATCGAGAGATTTCCTGAGGCAACTTTTGTCTATAACGAATTCTTCGATCAGACCAACACCTCAAAGAGTTTACTCAAGGCGCTTCAAGCCTCTGGCGATGGCGGCGTGCTCTGGCTAAACGGTGACGTGGTTTTCGACCCTCAAGTATTGGTTCGCGTTACCGAATTCATCGAATCGAATCAGTCATTCGTCGTGGTCAACCAGTCGAAAGTCAGCGATGAAGAAGTTAAATACACCCTCGACGACTCGGGCTTTATTCGCGAACTCTCAAAGCAGGTTGTCGGTGGTCTGGGCGAAGCCGTTGGCATCAACTTCGTTGGCAGCCAAGACAAGGCAGCCCTGATTCAGCGGTTGATTGATGTTGATGACCAGGATTATTTCGAGCGTGGCATCGAACTAGCAATCGAAAACGATGGCCTTCGTTTCAAAGCGGTCGATATCAGCGATCTCTACGCGGTTGAGATTGATTTCGCCGAAGACCTCGACCGAGCAAACGAGCTCTTTTAGGCGTCTTGCCGCGTGGCTCGAGCGAGTCATCGGGGTCGTTGGCCTTCACGGCCATGAGCACAAGCAGCACCCAGCCAATCTCAAGCAGCATTCTGCTCTCGGTGAGGTTCTGCGCCAGCAAACCAAAGAAAACCAGCATTGGCCAGAGGTAGAGCGGGTTGGTGTGGCGAACTCCGAGTCTCCAAAGCTTCACAAAGGTCACAGTTATCAAAATCAACAGCAGCAGAAGCCCTATTGCTCCGAGCTGAAACCACATGTCTAGGTAGGCGTTGTGTGCCTGGTAGTAGGGCACGCTGTCGATGACCACTAAGCCGTCGAATGGCTCCACGCCCGGCATCCAGTGTGAAATCCAACCCCAACCCTGAATCGGCCGATCGAAAATCAGCTCTAAGACCTTTCGCCAAATCGAGCTTCGACCTGTCATGTCTGGGGTCTTGCCGAAGAATGCAAAAACCTCTGCCCGGTTGAGCAACACCACGAGCGCGACCACGCCCGCGCAGGCCCACACCCAGCGATAGATGCGGTGTCGAAGATCTCGGTCTTTGCCCTCTACGGTCAGGGCGACGATTGCCGCAACCGCAATCGCTGCGATTGCGAAGCCGACACCTGCCGACTTGGAAAGCAGAAATAGTGAAGCGGCTAGGGCGAACGAACCAGCGCTCAGCCACTTCGGAGTGGTTGATACGGCGTAGTCGATTGCAAAGACCACGAGGCCAATCATCGCGATGAAGGCCAAGATGTTTGAGTTGCCAACAATGCCCTGAATGCGATCGCCGTCAAAGAGGTGACCGCGTGTCCAATAGAAGGCAGGAGCCGGGGGAGTATCTCCCTCATAGTTCTTGAAGATCGGCGCAATCGGGCCGCGCACAAATGCCGCTGCCACGAATTCGAATGCCAACGAAGCTAAGAGAATCACTCTCACCACGTTGCTGAAGATACGCAGCAAATGCCTCCAGCTGAATGCGCCAACCAGAAAGAGCGCGAAAAGCGTGGTGGCATACTGCGCAAATGAAGCAATCGCCGAGAACATTTGGTAGTTCGAATAGACAATGCTGATCGGCATCAGAACCAGCAGCGCGGCAAGCGACCAGGGTATTTGCTTCAACACGCGCTTCGGCTCGCCAGTAAAGAAGTAGTAGAGGGTAACGCCGAAAAGCAAGCCGAGCAGAATGCCCCAACCCCACCAGCCAACTGAGTAGCGAACGGCGTCGCCGGCAAGCAGGGTAAACAGCGCTATATAGGCAAGGTAGGTCTTGGCGCGAAAACCAGGCTCACGGGTGTTCAGAATCACCCGGATTGGTTGCGTCATCGCGTTCATTGAAGTCCCTGTCGGCCCGAACTAGGGCTAAATCAGTCTATTCAGTAGCCTTAAGCCAACTAGATAAAGGTCGTAACGATTTGATTCGCAAAATCACCAACCAGGCGATGCCTTATGCCTGGGGCTCGCGCACGCTGATTAGCGAACACTTGGCAATCGAGGCAACTGGCCAGCCGATGGCCGAAATCTGGTTCGGCACCCATGCGGGCTCAATGGCCAAAGACTTCGAAGATCAGTCGAAGACCCTGCTCGATCTTCGTAACGGGCAGCCGCTGAGTTTCTTGCTGAAAATCTTGGCTGCCGATTCGCCGCTTTCGATTCAAGCCCACCCAAACATCGAGCAGGCCATCGAGGGTTTCAATCGCGAGAACCAGGCGGGCGTCTCACTAACGGCACCGCATCGAAACTACAGGGATGCCGGTCACAAGCCAGAGATGATTGTGGCCCTGTCTGAGTTTGAAGCTCTCTGCGGTTTTCGCACAGAGCAGTACATTCGCGAACTACTCGAAGACATTCAGAGTTATCCGGCCGCCGAAGACCTAAAGGCCGCAGCAGCCCACTGGGCTGAACTGCTAGACGATTCTCTACGCACACTGTTTTCGCATCTGCTCAATTCGCGCGCAAGTTTCGGGGTCTTGTCGGTCGCACTGGCCGCGCTCGCAGACTTCGACTCGCGATTCGAGTTGTGCATGCGACTCAACGAGATCTATCCGGGCGACCCCGGTGTGTTCATCGCCATGATGATGAACCACGTGCACCTTCAGCCCGGGCAAGCGCTCTACCTGCCGGCCGGCAACATCCATGCCTATCTGTCTGGTCTCGGCGTCGAGGTCATGGCTGCCTCTGACAACGTGTTGCGCGGCGGGCTAACCACCAAACACATAGATGTCGTTGAGCTCGAGCGCGTTGTGAAGTTCGAGAGTCTTGCGGTCGAACTCGTGAAGCAAACCGAGGTTGCTGCCGGATTAGTTGAGTTTCAAACCGAGGCTCACGACTTCATTCTCTACAGGGTCGAGCCAAGCGGCCAGAGGGTTCTAGCCGACCTGCAGCTTGGCGAAGATGCCGTGATTCTTTGCACCGCCGGCGAGGTTGCAATTAGCAACAGTCTCGGTGAGCGACTTGTGCTTCAGCGCGGCGAGGCCGCCTTTAGTTCTCGCGAAGCCAAGCTGACCACATTCGCCGGCAGCGGCACTGCCTTCGTTGCCATCGGCAAAGACTAGTTAGCTGTTGGGCGAGCGTTCCAAGCGCTCTCGATTATTTCGGCTAAATCGCGCTTGGCCGTCCAGCCAAGTTCGTTCTTGATTCGAGACACATCGGCGCAGAGATATGGTGGGTCGCCAGGTCGTCTGGGCTGCACGTCAACTTCGAAGTCGATCTTTGAAGCACGTTTGATCTCGTTCAAAACTTCGAGCACGCTCGCGCCGACTCCGGTGCCGACATTGAAAGTGCTGTGCTTGCGATCATCGCGGGCGAGGTAGGCGAGGGCAGCGAGGTGTGCCTCTGCCAGGTCGAGAACGTGCACATAGTCTCGAACGCAACTGCCATCGACGGTGTCGTAATCTGTGCCGAAAACCGCCGGTGCTTTGCCTGCAGCTAGAGCGTCGAAAACAATTGGCACCAGATTCATTTTTGCGGTGTCGGCGAGGTCTGCCCAGCCAGCGCCGGCCACATTGAAGTAACGCAGATTCACGGCACGCAAACCCCACGCACGTTCGGCGTTTGAGGTCATCCATTCGCCAATCAACTTGGTCTGGCCATAAGGGTTGATTGGTTGGCAATTGTAATCTTCGTTTACAAAGTCGGTGTCTGGCATTCCATAGGTTGCAGCACTGCTTGAGAAAACCATTTTGTTCACGTTGGTTAGCCGCATCGCTTCGAGCAGGTGAGCCATGCCGCCAATGTTCTGCTCGAAATACCACTCGGGCTTGCTAACCGATTCGCCAACCTGTTTTCTGGCGGCCAGGTGAATCACGGCCTCAACCGACTCGGCTTCAATTAGTTGTGCGAGTTGCTGGGTGGCACTGTCGGCGGCAAGATCGAGGTTCACGAGCTTGGCAGAGCCGAGTCGCTGCTTCGAGCCAGAGGATAGGTCGTCGATCACCACTGCTTCTTGGCCCTGCTGCTGAAGCAGCCGCACGACGTGAGAGCCTATATATCCAGCGCCGCCGGTCACGAGAATGCTCATTTGCCTAGGTTACCGACCCGCGGGCCAATAGCCTAAGCCTCAATCTGGGGGTTAGTTTGGGCGATTCTCAACTTGACACGAGCGAATAACATCGGTGTAATTACACAGAAGAAAGTAATCAAGGGTGATCGACGATCATCTGGGATGGGGATACACATGGATGATCGCAGCGACGCACCAAAGAATTGGTTCGAAGACCCGCTGAATCTTGGCGTATCTCGTGCCTACGGTGATGGCGATGACGACCCACTGGCCTGGCAGGCAGACGCACTGTGTGCGCAAACAGATCCAGAAGCTTTCTTTCCAGAAAAAGGTGGCTCGACTCGCGAAGCCAAAAAGATCTGTGAAAGCTGCGACGTTCGGGCTCAGTGTCTCGAATTCGCACTAAAGAACGATGCCCGCTTCGGCATTTGGGGCGGCCTCTCAGAACGCGAGCGACGCAAGCTAAAGAAGCGCGCGTAACATTCGGCGAAAGCCGCGACGATGAAAACCTTCGTTTCTGCAATCGTGATAAGTCACGATTCGTCTGAGTTTTTATCGCGAACACTCGCAGCACTTCAACACCAACCGGTTGACGAAGTCATTCACGTTGAAACCGGCAGCGCTCAAGGCGCACAATTTTCAATTGGCGATGTGAGTCTTGCTCAATCGCTGAGCTTTGCAGTCGACAAGGTTTCACCGCAAAGCGAATGGCTTTGGATTCTGCACGACGACAGCGCGCCACTCGCCGATGCGCTGCGGCAACTTCTCGCGGTGGCAGAGGTATCACCATCGGTTGCGGTGATCGGCCCGAAGCAGGTCGATTGGCAAGACAATCGCAAGATAATTCAGCAGGGTCTCACACTTACTGCGCGCGGCAAGCTCTTTAGCCTGGTGAGCAACGAGCTAGACCAGTCGCAGCACGATTCGATGGCCGATGTCTTGGCCGTTGGAACGGCCGGCATGCTCGTGAAACGAAGCGTCTGGCAAGAGCTCGGTGGCTTAGCCGACAAGATTCCGCCGCTCGCGGCCGACATCGACTTCTCGCTTCGAGCCCGCGCCAAGGGTTATCGAGTTGTCGTGGCTCCGCACGCGCGAGTGAGCCACGCAGCCCTATCTCTCAACGCTCAGCGCAAGCGCTCGTGGCTCGCTGCGCCAACCAAGACGGCCATGCGAAGAGCCGAGATTCAACTGCGTCTCAGCTGGTCTCCGCTCTGGCAGGCGCTTCTGTTCTGGGTCGCCCTGCCGGTGATTACCCTGGCCCGAGTGGTTGCGCGAATCTGGGCAAAGCGTCCAGATCGAATCGTGGGCGAGCTGTCGTCAGCCATCTGGGCCGGCTTCACCATTCTTGCCAGGCTGCGGGCCAGACGAAAGATTTCGCGCTCGGTTCGCCTCGCGTTCGCCTCGCTCTATGCAACCAAACAGCAGGTGCGCGATGACCGCCGGCGCAACCAAGAGCAAGATGAGATCGAGGCTCGAATCGAGGCGCACGCCGCCCTTGCCGAACGCGATCAACTCGATGGTTCGGCGCCAAACACAGAGCAATTGCTTCTGGGTGCCGTCAGCACCGCCAAGACCTTTGTTCAAGCCAGAGGTCTTTGGTTCGTCGCGGCACTGCTCGCGCTCTCTTACTCGTTCTGGCCCCTAGGCAATGCCATAAATGGTGGCGCAACAATTTCGATGAACCAAAACTGGTTCGACCTATTTCGCAGGGCGGGTGCGAGTTGGCATCCGATTGCTAACGGATTCGTTGCACCGAGTGATCCGTTTGTCTGGGTGCTCACTCTTCTCGGTTCGCTAACTTTCTGGGCACCCTCACTTTCAATTTCGATTCTGTTTTTCATCGCACTGCCGCTCGCGTTTTTCGGAGCCTTCAAAGCAGCTTCGATTTTCACCTCGAGAACTCACGTGCGCATTTTGGTTGCCTTGGCCTATTCGCTGTGGCCTTCGCTCTTGCAGTCTCAGCACGACCTTCGATTGCCCGCGCTAATCGCGCAGATTGCTTTGCCATACCTTGTCTTTGCCGTTTCGAGAGTTGCACTGCTCGGCAAAGAAATCTCTGTGCGCTCGAAGCAGCAAACGTTCACCTGGGTCGGCCTTGCCGGTTTGCTGCTAGCGGTTCTTTCGGCTTCCGCGCCAAACACAATCGCCCTGAGTTTGCTCGCGCTGCTAGCTGTTGTCATTTTGCGGCCGAGGCGTTTCGGCTATCTGGTGTGGGTGCCGCTTCCGACGCTCGCCATCTTTGCGCCAATCTTCGTCTACCTTGCCTTCATCAAGGCTCAGCCGTTAGCACTCCTAGCCGATCCCGGTGTGCCGCTTCAAACCCAGGTGGTGCCGTTCTGGCAGTTCGTCTCTGGCTCGCTCGATTCATCACTTCTCGGATGGGTCTCTGCCGGCTCAGGTTTGGTCTTGGTCTTCGCCGCACTCTTGGCCCTGCTCTCGCCAAGGTTCAAAGCGGTTTTGGGTGTTCTGAGTTTCTCGATTTTGGCTCTGGCAATGGCTTGGTTCGTGAGCCAGCTTCAGTTTGTGGCACCCGGCGTTGGCCCGTCGGCCGGCGACTTCGTCAATGGCTCTGGGCAGGCGCTGCTGGGCTTCTGGGGCCTTGGCCTCGCCCTAGCCACGGCTGCTTGGCTCGACTCGGTGCACCGTCGACAGGCCTCGGCAACGCTTGCGGCGCTGCTGATTGCGCTCGTGATTTTGCCGTCTGCCGCAGTAGCCGCCCTAAGCACAAACCCTGGCACCTACACCGACGGCAGGGTAATGCCGGCCATCATCGATGCCCAGGCGAGCTCGGGGCTAACCGCTCAGGTGCTCGTGGTGTCGGCCGAAACCGACGGCGGCGGTTTCACCGCATCGCTCTCTGAAGCCGACGGTGTTCAACTCGAAGACTTGAGCATCGCTTATCGATTTGCGCTCGCAAGCATCGAAACCACCGAGTCTGAGTATCGACAGGTTGCTCAGTTGGTCGCAGACATGGTCTCTGGTAATCCTTCAAACATCGATTCAGCGCTCAGCCAAAACGCAATCGGTTACGTTTTGATACCGAAGTCGCAAAGCCAAGCCGAAACAAACGCAAACGCCAGGCTCTCGGTTGCTTTCGATTCGATTGCACAGCTCGAGGCTGCCGGCGAAACCGACTTCGGCAAAATTTGGCGAGTGCGCGATCTGGCACCTGATTTCGAACGCGATGAGTCTTCGCCGTGGTCAATAACCAAGTTGATTCAACTTGCTGTTTTGATTTCGTTCGTGCTTCTTGCTATTCCGAGTGCGCGACGAAAGCGTGCCGCGAGCTCATCCGAGATTTTTGTAGATTCGGGTGAGAGCAATGATTAAACGCCTGCTTGCATTCTTCGCATTTGTTTCGGTTCTTGCCGTAGCCGTGATTTTTGTAACACCGCAAAAGTTTGAGATTGGCATCATCGCAGTTGCACCGAAGCTAACCGTTGACGCGCAAGATCTGCAACTTATTTGTCCGGGTGGCGCGGTCAACTCCGGCGGCGCGAGCGGCACGGCTGTTGGTCGATTCGGGCACCTTGGCAGCGCCTCTGTTAACGGCTCAAACTCGAGCGGCACCG